>JAAYOP010000051.1 GCA_012520295.1 Clostridiales bacterium
GCTTCCTTAAAAGATGCAGTAAGAGTATTGACCTTCGTTTTCAGTGACATGATTTTCATTCCTTTCTTCTTTTTCAGGCAGAAGCATTTTCCCGCCTATGATTTTTGGTTTTAGTTTTGGAATCTCATAATCCAACTTAACTTTGTACTTGTCAGGGGCATCCGGCTTATTATCCATCAGCACCGCCCCCAATACTTCGAAGTTCTGCAATGACCTTATCTAAAAGGTCAATTACCTGTTGATACTGGTCTTTGAATGATTCAATGGGCAAGCCCACAGTTTTCCCCCGGCACTTTTCCCCTTTGGAATTGAACCAAGGGGGCAAGGCAAACACAAGCCGCTTTGCCTTGGGGTAAAATTCGATGCTTCCCGCTTCGCTATACACGCCTATCGGGGTTTCAACTTGATAATACTTTGGCATCCTGTTTCATTCCTTTCAAAATTATGTGGCAATAGTTCTAAGGGCTTGATTTATAAGGGATTTCAAGCTGTTTTGTTACTAATGCGTTACTAAAGGCTGTTTTCTACCTTGCAATCAGTATATAAAATTTAGAATTAAATTTCATTAAAAAATACAATATATAGTTGAATAATACAGAATAACCACTACATATAGTGTGTGTCGGCTGTTGGGCATAATAAAAACAAGTCATATAGCGCATATACGGCGTTATATGACTTGTTTATACGAATAAGGGGTAAAGTATCATCCCTTATCTTGTTGGGCTGTAGTTGGCTTATATGAGCGTGTATTGATAATCTTCCGAAGGCGGTCTTTGGAAAGCCCATACTTTTTTTGAAGGTCATCAAAATCCAAGCCGGAATAGTAATCAGCCCGGATGCTGTCATTGCGCTTCCGCTTGTCCGGGTAAAAGTTTCCTATGTATTTGGGGAATCGGATTGAACAACCGCCAAACTCATATATCAACCGGGCATATGCGGCATCCCCATACTTTAAGCGATAAGCTTCAAGCCGTTCCGCATTTGCTGACTTATTCACCGGGTTCACCCCCCCTTTTTTAAGTCAATATATTTCAAGTTTTTCAAATTTATTGAACCTTAACAAACCTTAACAAAACTGAACTTTTCTAAACCAGTTTATACGCCATTTGTTCAGCATTTTAGCAATGCTTTTTAGATGTCCGATTTGTCCGAATACCCTTTTTTAAGGACTGCGAAATCTGCGGATACCCTTTTTAGGTGTTAGAAATGTTAGCAAATGTTAGCATGTTCCTTATAACCCTGTATAAGAATTGGTTTGCCTAAATACCTTGAAAACTCATACCGCCTTGAAGAAAACACGGCTTACTTCGGCATCAGGGATATTTAGGAATTCAATCAGGCGTTCCATCTCTGCCAAGCTGAAGGCAACCTTACCCTTCAAGCGGTTCAAAAGCTGATTCCTTGATAAGCCCACCGCCTGTTTCCAATCAAAATCAAAGCCCCTGCCAACAATCAAATTAAAGAGTTCTGCATAATCGAAATTTCCGCATTTGCTTATGTACTGCGCCTGTGATGCTGACCTATCCAGAGTTTTTCTTGTTTTGAAATCAATAATAATCGCCATTTTACTTACCAACCTTTCTGCCTTCATAGGCTTCCATGTATCGCTATTCTGCTTCCATAATGGAATCAACATCTTCCTGACCGCCAAATTCTTCATCAGCGGGCATCTGCACCTGAATCTGAATGTATTGATTCAACCGCTGCCTGTATGGGCAATTACCCCAAATAACCCTATTGTTCAAATTCAGGATGCGCTTAGATTCAATATGAATCCTCTGACAGAAAGGGCATACATACCAAAAGAACTTTGCATTTTTAGCAATCGGATATACTTTCGGGATTCCGTTCAAAACTTTGCTTGTCCGTTCATCAATGTAAAATTCCTCCGGCATTCCTGCATTACCTATAAGAAAATCTTTATAAGTGATTTCATCCGACATGGAAATCAGATTTTCAAGCTGTGTTTTTTCCGGGTCTGCTTCAATGAAGCGAATCATGCCTTTTTTTGTGAAATGTTCCATTTTTGAATCCTCACTTTCAATTTTTTATTATTTTTTCATTTGCGGTTACAGATTGATGATTTTTATCCGTTACCGCTCAAAACCATGATATTGTAAGGGTTTTAGCCTTATAAGTGGTAATAGGGTAACGGATAAACTACTATTTTCTCTTTATATTTATTTTTACCGCCGCTGTATCAGCGAAAATATCTTATATAAAGAAGTTGAATTCATCCGTTACCATCCGTAACCGCCTGTATTATCAAGGGGTTTTATCCGTTACCGCATCCGTTACCATCCGTTTTTATCCGTAACTATCATCTTGAACATAAATTTTCGTAGTCTTACCAAGCACCTTTACAACCTTTGACTTCAGCCCCATCAACTTATTGATTTGCCTTGAAAAGACAATCTTGCTAATTTCTTTGAAGCCGCCATCATCACAAAAGCGGCAATATCGCTGATATACATCTTCGGTTTCCTGATTAACCATGCTGTACCCGGATTCTCGGCAATCCTCAATGAACCCCAAAAGCGGGTTTGATTCAACCGCATATTCTTCAATTGCCTTTTCGGTTTTTTCGGATTTTGTGTAGTCTTTGCGCTCAATAACTGCTTTTAATCCACGGATTGCCAACAGAATCAGCCTTTCAACCGCTTCCTGTGATTGCAATTCATATTTGATACCGGGTCTGAAATCGGCATCAGTGTTGCTGAACTTTGCGTTGAATGGAACTATCAGCAAACGCCGGATTATCGCAGAATGTTCTTTGATACGCCCAAGCCGGGGGATATCGTTGGCTGAAAAAATCATCTTGGCATAGTTGTTAAACTCAAATGGGTCTTGTCCTTTGCGCTGAACCTGAATCCTTTCCCCAGTGACCAATTTGCGGAAGGTGTTGGCATTCGCCACGAACTCAGAACCGATATCATCACCAAGATTTGCAAGCTTGCCGAACAATTCAGCGTTTTGAAATTTTTCCCCAAGTTCCTTTAGGTCAAGGGAAGTTATGTTATCCTCACCAAGCATGGTTTTTATCATGTCGATGAAGGTTGATTTGCCGTTAGCCCCATCACCAGTAAGGATGAAAGCCCTTCCCCCTGCCAAGGTGTTTGACCTATACAGGCACGAACCCGCCACTTCTTCGAGCAATGCCCTTATTTCAGGGTCATAGCAAGCTATTTTATCAAGGGTCTGTTCAAGAAGTTCACTTTCAGCGGCAGGGTTGTAATCCCATGGGATAGGGTTGGTAATGACAATTTCCGGCGAAAAATCTTTTAGTTCATCGGTGTTCAGGTCATAAATCCCGTTCTTGAAGGCTATGTACTGAAATGCTGAAAGCGGCTTGTTTTCACAAATCAATTGAAGCCTATTCCAAACTTCCTTGATTTGGGCATCCCTCAATTCTGGAATGTGCTTAATCATTTCCCGCTTTATTTCAATCGGGTCAGCCTTATAAACCCCACCCCGATATATGTGCAATTGCCCATTGACCTTGATGATGTGGTTGTTATCCCGTAAGAATTCAGCAAACTTATCATGCTGAAGGGTCTTACTTTTGAAAAATGAACCCTTCCTAAATGCTTCATCCCGAAGAATTACATCAAGTTCCCTTTCGCTGATAGGGTCTTTCAGAACATATTTATTGATAATACTGATTGTTTCCCTGACCTGCTCAACTGTGAATCCTTCGTCTTGAAGGGTCAGGATATAGCTAAACAGGGCAGGATTGCGCCCATCCCCATCCTGCATCTGTGCAAAGTCAACCATTCTGCTGATAGGCTTGAAGTACAAGGGAAGGCTTTGATATGGCGCACCGTCATAAACAATGCTTCTTTCTGTTCCTTCGAACTTCAGGCACTCCAAGCCATTCTTTCTACCAAGCTTAATATCAACGACAATCCCACAAGCCAACATGACTTTTGTATGGTTCTGCCTGACCACACCCCCGGCATCAAACATCAGAACATGAATGCCTTTGCTTTTGCTGTCCTTTCGTTCAGTAACCAAGCAAGCCAAGTTTTCACCCTGAATTAGTTTCAGAAGGTTTTCCGATTGTAATTCATCATCAGCATCAAACAGAACAGCATCATCCCCAAGCATGGCAACATATTCCTTTGACGGTTGCACTTCTGCAAAGGAACAATGGTTGTCCGTTGTTTTGGTGTATTCTGCTATGGGCTTCTTACCTTTGCTATGTAGAAAGGCTTTATAGAAACCTGTTTTTTCCCAATCGCTCATTTGTTTTCACCACACTTTTTTTAAGATTCATACTAATACTGCTCATTGAAGCCATTACTAAGCATTATCTTCATTGTCGAAGAACAAGGTTTGAACCTGACAGTTCAGCACCTTTGCTATCCGTTCCATAACAGGCTTTGACGGATTAACAGAAACGCCCCTTTCCAACTGCGATAAATATTTGTTAGAAAATTTAGCCTGCTTCGCAAGTTCAATTTGGGATAATCCTGCTTGGATTCTTGCGATTTTTAGATTCCTATTCAATATGAACACTCCTTTCATTCCCATTGCGGATGGTACTATACGACATTATACCATTGACAGTGGTATAAATCAATAGTATAATGGGAAAAAAGAAAGGAATGGGTAGATAATTTTCAGTGGCAGTGGTATAATTTTTTCGAGGTGTTTATATGGAACTGTCACTTGGGAAGAATCTTAAAAGAATCAGGAAAGCAAAAAAAATAACCCAACGGCAATTAGCCGATGGGAGTGGGCTTAGTTTTAGTTTCATAAGCAAGTTGGAAAGCGGGGAACAGAATAATCCTACGCTTGATACAATCGTAAAGATTGCTGATTGCTTGGGGGTTCAATCCTATGAATTGATGGGTTGGGATGCGTTATCTCCCATATTTGCAGAAATTGAAGCAGATTGGGAAACGCTCAAAGACAGACCTGTTGAATTTGTTTATAGGGTAATTCAAGACCTTCTCAACAGTGAAGCTGGAACTGAATTCTTTGAAATCAATCATGGGGCAATTTCGCCGGACGAAATGGAAGGGATTATAAGCGCAATAATTGACTTCACAAAATATCAGTTCACAAAGTATAAAGACAAGCCTTCCATTTACCATAAGCCCTGATTCTTACCCATCCTTTCAATACATCAATTTGGAAGGATGGTGCATTATGCGTAATCCTAATGGATTTGGTTCTGTTGTGAAGTTGTCCGGCAACCGCCGGCGCCCATTTGGGGCAAGGGTTACTTTAGGATTTGATGAAAGGGGTTATCCCAAATATAAGTTCCTGTCTTATCATGAAAAGCGGGAAGATGCATTAATGGCATTAGCCGAATTCAACAGAAACCCTTATGATGTAGAAGCGGCAAAAATCACCATGAAGGAACTGTATGAAAAATGGCTTGCAAGGGCTGAACAGCAAGGCAAGCTTTCCAAATCAAGCATCAGTTCAGCAAAGGCGGCATTCAAGCACTGCCACACCTTGCATGATACCCCATATAAGAGCTTTATGATGCAAGACTGTATTGTGATAACTGTGGGAAGGGCTATAGCACCCAAGGAAGCATCAAAACACTGTGGCTTCATCTTGATAGGTTCGCTTTTGAACTTGATGTGATTCAGAAGATGTATTCTGAACTTACTACTACCGCACCGATACCGCCCACAAGCAAGAAACCCTTCACGGATGAAGAAGTTGATTTGCTTTGGGAACACGCTGATGAACCTTGGGTTGATACCATTCTGATTTTCCTTTATTCGGGTTGGCGTATATCTGAACTGCTTGGAATGAAGCGGGAAAAAGTGAACATTGATGAAAAATGGTTCAAAGGCGGGGTAAAAACGAAATCCGGGATAGATAGGCTTGTTCCCATACATTCAAAGATATTACCCTTTGTTCAACGCTATTATGACCAAGGCGGGGAATATTTGATTACATATAACGGTAAAAAATTTAGTTCAAGCCAATATTACGCTATTTGGGGCGATATAATGAACAGGTTTGGTATGGAACACACGGTTCACGAATGCCGCCATACCTTCAGAAGTCGCCTTGATTCAGCCAATGCTAATCTTGCTTGTATCAATCGCCTTATGGGTCATGTTTCAACCGATGTGGGGCTTCAGACATACACACATAAAACGATTCAGGAATTGCGGGATGCTATTGAATTGATTAAGAAGTGAAAGGAGAATCCACGATGAATGAAAGAACCTTGACGGTCAAGGGAATTGGTAATGTGAAAACCGCACCTGATTTGGTTATCATTGCAATGAACTTGACCACCACCACGCCTGACTATACCAAAACCACCGAATGCGCCGCTTTGGATGTTGAAGCCATCAGGAAGGCGATTGTTTCAACCGGGCATGATAGGCAAGCCCTGAAAACCACCGACTTCAACATCAAGACTGAATATGAATCAGTGAAGGATGCGGCGGGGAATTGGAAACAGAAGTTCAAAGGTTATTCCTGCATCCACCATCTGAAGCTTGAATTTGACCTTGATATTAAGCGGCTTGGGGAAACCCTTACTGCAATATCAAAGTCCGGCGCAAACCCCGAATTTGAAATTAACTTTTCAATCAAGGATAAAGCCGCTGTTCAGGCTGAACTACTTGAAAACGCTGTTACCAATGCCACTGAAAAAGCCACTGTCCTTGCCAAAGCAAGCGGGGTTTCCCTTGGGGCGGTCAAGCATATAGAGTATTCATGGGGAGAACTGCGGCTGTATTCCAATACTCGCTTTGCCGCCATCGGTATTGAAATCGAACCTGAAGATGTGGAAGCAAACGATTCTGTAACAGTAGTTTGGGAGATAGAATAAGGCGGATTCTATAAATATAAATTTGAAAGGTGGTAAAAATTATGCCAACAGAAGGAATTGTTGCATTAGGTTTCTTTGCGTTCTGTATCATTATGATTGTCCTAACAAGCAGGGCGAGAAAAAAAGCCAAAAAAGCGGTAAAAAAGGAAATGGAATCCCGAAACGCTACACTTTCTGCATCACTTAAACATTTTGCAGGACTTCCAATACCTGAAAATACCTTGTGCCAAGTTTATTCAACTCCAAGTAGAATTGAAATTATAGCTAATGGTCAACAATTCAACTTGGCAAAAGAAAAAATCATTGATGTTTCCATAACTACAAACACTGAAATACAGAAACAGCTTGTTTCAAGTACCGGTGGTGCTGTTGGCGGGGCTTTGCTGTTTGGTGCAGTAGGGGCTTTAATCGGCGGCAGAACCAAAACTAAAGAAATTAAGCAAGTAAAAAGCTATTTAATCTTTACTTATCAAAAAGAGAGTGAAACGGAATATGTTGGATTTGATATTAGTTTAGGTGGAAATGTAGCAGGAAAGTTTGTTAAGGAATTTCAGCAACAGAAAAATAACCCTTTAATGCAAACCAACTTATAAGGCAGTTCAATTTTTCGCTGAACTACACCCATAAAACCCCCTAAAAAATGTTCAACTGTCAACGCATTAGTAACAAACAAGCCGGAAAACCTTGATTATGCAGGCTTTCCGGCTTTCAATAATTTGTTATACCACATATTGCTGTGTATACAAGCATTTGCGCTGTGGGGCCAGCCAAGGGGCACGGCTCATAGCAGGGGGTTTTTAATTTTTTCCTTTGCGTGAAAAACATAGCGCATTAATACCGTATACAGCAGTACGCAGACGGCAATATGAAGGCTGGAGGATAATAGGTTGGGAGCCAGGTGCAGGCCGATAAAGCGCATTAGGGGGAGTGTAAAGCTGATTGAAGCGATAACGCATGCCCCGGGCTTGAGGAAATCCATAAAGCCGATTTTTATATTCACGACCCTGGACAGTCTTAATATGCTCAGAGAGAAATTGAAAAGCTCCGTAAGGAAAATTATAAATATATATGCCCTGATTGCCCAGATGGGCAGGAGAAAGAAGACCAAAACAACACTTATAAAGGCATCGGCTATATTTATCACCATTGCGTAAAGCTGCTGGCCCAAGCCCTTGAGCATACCGTCGGTAACGGTATCCATATACATTATAACTATAAGGGGCGCGAGGATTTTTATGTAACGGCCCGCCTCCGGAGTGGAATACAAAGAAGTCCCCAGCTCATCGCCGAAGGCGTATATAATTCCGGCGGCTGCAATGGAGAAATTGAGGCACAGGCTGAGTATCCGGTTTACTATCCGCTCCATCTTAACGGTATTTCCGGAGACCTGGGCTTCCGTCAGCTCGGGAATCAAAAGCTCGGAGATCGATAGAAAAAAAGCGGAAGGGAAGAAAAGCACAGGGAAAACCATGCCTTGTATTACACCGTAGGAGGCAAGGGCGTAATCCGCCGATATACCTGATTTCCTAAGTCCTCCCGGTACCAGAAGATGCTGCAGGGTGGACAGGGAAACGCGGGCATAGGCGCTCAGAGCAAGAGGCGATGCCATTCGCATGAGCCTGGAGGTTATTCCAGCACCGGAGGCAGGACCGGTAAACCGCCTTTTGTCAAGGCGGTATAGTATAAAGCACAGAGCGCATGAGGCCGCGTCGGCCATTGCGGCAGCGGCCACCAGCGCCGCGCAGGCAAGGTCGAGCCTTCCCTCCGGAATTCCCGGAATAAGCAGCATTGTGAAGCCGATCATGCACAACTGCTCAAATATCTGGACAATAGAATACTTCATCACTTTCTGAACCGCTGTGAAATAACCCCCCATAACTGAGCACAATGACAAAAAGGGCAGGCCGAAGGCGAGTATTTTCAATGATAAGACGGTGCGTGTATCTCGCACCCAGACACTGCCTATATAATCCGCGCCAAAGTAAAGGACGCCCAGGGCAAGGGTGCTGAAAAATGCCGCATAGGAAAAGCAGCTTTTCATAACCTTGTCTACACCGCCCGGTCTGCCCATGCCCAGTTCCTCGGATACAAGGCGGGTTACCGCGTACCTGATTCCGGAGGTGGCCAGGGTTACAGCAAGGGCCTGTACAGATATTATAAGGGTAAATAAGCCTATACCCGAGGCTCCAATTTTATTTGAGACATATACCTGAAACAGGAGACTCAGAGTTCGCATATACAGTGAAACCCCTGTAAGCAAAAGGGTGTTGTATATAAGCCGCTTTTTCATTCCCCTCACCTCAAAACCAACAGATGCTTATCCCGTCTTTTTAGATTATATACTGATGGACTTGTCTTATATGCTTTTTGGTTATGCCGTAAAAGTGAAACAAAGCGGATAGAAGGATATTACATAAATAAAAACCAAGCCTCGGGTCACACATTTTGGAACACATTAGTAAAACATATGAAACATGTACATATGTTGGTGCCATTCTATGGACAACATTCCGAAGTTTTTTAAAAAATAAATAAATTTTTGCTTGATATTCTATTAATCTATGCTATAATCAACAATATAAAAGACCTAAATATGTGCTTTTAGCATAAATATGTGCAATTGTATTATTTTCTTGTTAACTTGTTAAAATGGTAGCAAAAGGAGAAGTCAGAATGCGATTAGTTGATATTAAAAAGGACTGGAAGAAAAATAAAGTGATTTATTTTCTAGCCCTGCCAACAGTGATCTATTTTATAATATGGCACTACATTCCGATGGCCGGAGTAGTCCTTGCCTTTGAGGACTATTCACCAAGGGGAGGGGTAACCGGAAGCGAATGGATTGGCATAGCCAACTTCATTAATTTCTTTAGTACATATTATTTCGGGCGGTTGATGAGAAACACTATCATACTGAGTGTTTTCTCAATGGTAATCAATTTCCCGGCACCGATTATTCTGGCTCTCCTGCTCAATGAAATGGAAAATCGGTATTTCAAGAAGGTTGTACAGACGATAAGCTATATGCCATATTTTGTATCGACGGTTGTCATATGCGGCATAATAGTGGATTTCTTCTCATACGATGGAGCCCTTACAGATATACTGGTCAACATGGGAGTTGTGGAGCGCCGGGATTTGATGGTATACAAACCGATGTTCAGGCCCATATTTGTATTCAGCGGAACATGGCAGGGAGTAGGTTACGGCAGTATAATCTATCTTGCCGCTTTGTCCGGGGTCGATCAGGAGCTGTATGAAGCAGCGAAGATTGACGGGGCCGGAAGATGGAAACAGACAATCCACATTACACTTCCCGGGATTAAGCCTACCATTATAATCATGCTTATTCTCCAAATTGGAAGCCTCCTCAATGTGGCAATGGAGAAGGTTCTCCTTCTCTACAAGCCCCAAACATACGAAGTTGCTGATGTTATTATGACCTTTGTATACAGGCGGGGTCTTTTGGAAAACGATTATGGTTACAGTACTGCGGTTCAGATATTCAACTCGGTTATTAACCTGCTGCTGCTTATGACAGCAAATGCAATCAGCCGTAAGTATTCTGAAACCAGCCTGTTTTAAGTAAGAGGGGGAATTAACAATGAAGATTAAAGACACACCGGGAAGAATAGTTTTTAAAGTAATCAACTACATTTTGCTGACAATATTGGCTCTGATATGCCTGGCGCCCCTGTGGCATGTACTTATGGCATCTTTCAGTAATCCCACAACTCTGCAGCAGCACAGCGGACTCATTTTGTACCCTCTTTCGTCGGAAGGGCATCCGCTCACCTTAGGCGGGTATAGAATAGTTCTCAAAAACGACTCTCTGATAAGAGGCTACGCAAACACTATATACTACGTGGGAGTCGGGTGTTTTACAAGTATAGCACTCAGTGCCCTTTCGGCATATTGCGCTTCAAGGCGAAACGTCATATGGATGAAATACCTGATGCTGGTATTGCTGTTCACAATGTTCTTCAACGGAGGCCTTATTCCCACATATATGGTCAATAAGAATCTTGGAATAGTGAACACAAGATGGGTTATGATAACCACAGGAGCTATTTCGGTTTTCAATATCATCATACTCCGAACAATGTTTATGCAGCTTCCCATGAGCTTGGAGGAATCAGCTCAGCTTGACGGGGCGGGCCATATAACAATACTCATTAAGATATTACTGCCTCTTTCCAAGGCAACCATAGCGGTTCTGGCCCTGATCTATGCTGTGGGTAAATGGAATGAATATTTCACGGCAGCCATATACCTGACAAAGAGCAGGGAGCTGTACCCGCTGCAGCTTGTTCTTCGTGAGATATTGATTGAAGCTTCAAGCCCTCCGGGAATGGACGGCGATATACATACGGTTCTGGGCGGACAGGACAATGCGAAAAAGCTGGTGGAATACTCAACGATTATATTTGCCACACTGCCCATACTGTGCATATACCCCTTCATACAGAAATATTTTGTAAAGGGCGTTCTCATAGGATCAATAAAAGGCTAAATATTTAAAGAAAATAAATGCTGCTTTGTAAACCGGAGCAGCATTTGTTTTTTATCGGGGGTATGATGATGGAAATTATGTCTGTTTCGGAAGGGCTAAAGAGCAATACCAGGCACTCATGGACTTCCTCCGGCTGCCATGAAAGTATAGCGGAGTATTGCTGGAATCTCTAATGGCATACCTTGTGAAAGACGAATTTCCCGAAGCCGACATAGACAAGGTGATACTAATATGCATATGCCATGACCTTTGGGAGGCAAATAAGGCAGGCGGTAAAAGATGATACAAAAAATTAAATACAGCGCTCAAAAAGGGGATGATGCAGAGGTTTTGCACCATCCCCTTCAACCATATTGCGATATTTACTATCGGTTATTGAGTTCTGCATAACTGAGCATATTTCTGGACAGGAAAAAGGCCAGAAAAGAAACGGGTATATTGCATATTATCAGGGAAAGAAATACCGTGTTGTTCGGGCTTAAAAAACTGACGGGGAACGCAAACAGCAGCACCAGAGACAGGGCTATGCCGGGGATTGACAACAGTAGCAGAAGGGCAAAGTAGAACACCATTGCCATGCCCTTTGAACCACTGCCGCCCCATAAGCGTTCTGTCAGTATATTTCCTGAGGTGAAGAGCAGGGCAAAGGAGATGCGTGCCAATATACAAAGCACGGTCGTAAGCGGGTCAAGGTCAAGGATAAATGAGACTGGAATAATTACCAGAAAAGCCTCAATGATATATTTTGGGAAACCTTCAATCAGGCTGTAGAGCAGCTTCTTCATGGGAGGCTCAGGGACAAGATAAATATAGGGCTTAATAAGCTCCTTGTTTATCCGTCCTAGGGCAACCAGGAATATCTGCATATAGGTGGCAAAGGCAAAAACGGGAAATATGCCCCCTTTGCGTATAAAAAAGGAAAAGAGGACGCAGGTTGTGGCAAAAACAACGGTGGCAAGATCAATAAAAAACACCCGTGACCTCCTGTTTTCAACAAGGTGCTTATAATAGAATGCGCTGGCGCCCCAACCCCTGTCCAGGCCTATTTTGCCTATCTTAACATTTTTGGGCACAGCCTCCCTGACCGCGCCTTCCTTTGCCGCTGTAATTGCGGAGTAAGCTGCTTGGGTACTCTCCAATACATCCTCGTAGAAATCCAGCTTGCCGAACAGAATATACCCTATCTCAATAAGCAGCAGTATCACACACAGGCCGGCACCTGTTATTACATGGACGGGGCTTGACAGGAAATATCCCGCAAGCAAGCTGCCGAGCCAACCGGATACAGGGAAAAGCCTTATCACAGTGGTATTGGCGGCCTCAACGAGAGACGGCAGGCTAAATCCATGTTCAAGGCAGTATTTGAGAAGATAGAGTAAAAAAGCAATCCCTATCCCGGCGAGAACATATCTCACCGTTTTGTTTTTAGTTTCGCTGGAGCTGGTAATGGAGTATATAACCATTGCCGTGACCTGCCCGAGAAAGATGGATATAGCATAACCAAGAAAGAACATGAGGAGCCCTGCAAAGCTTACCGCATATACACTGTGCATCCAGGTATACTGAAACAGCAGAAAAAGACCCAGCAGAACGGAGTTTCCCATCTGCTGAAACAGGCCGAAGAAAAGGACGTTTCGTGGCTTAATGGGAGCCGGGAAAACCAGATTGACGTCCGGCATGGAAAAGAGACTGGCGCCGTTTCCAAAGCCGGATTTAATTGCAAGGGCGAACATCATGGTATATAGGCCGATTGCGCCCGCAATGAGTTCCCGGATATCCCTGGGTTCCTTTCCAGCCTCCCGGGCCTCGCTGCCGCCGATTATAGTGATAGCTATAAGTCCCAGCAGAATTACGGCGTATACCAGCTTCACGGGGCTTTTCAGCAGGCTCTTAATCCTGTTTTTAAGCTTTGTCAGTAAAAGATATGTAAGAGCTCCCATCAGACTGCTTCCCCGCCTTCCGTTATTTTGAAAAACAAATCCTCAAGGCTTTGAGTGCCCCTGCCGTCATTATACTCGGTTGCCGCAAATTTTCCGTTTGTCATAATATAGGTGGTGTCCCAGTAGTCCTCCACGCTGTCTATCATATGAGTGCTCAGTAGGATGGCAGTTCCCTCGGCTTTCAGCTCGCGAAGGAGTTGCTTGAGCTCTTTTATGGCATGGGGGTCTAGCCCCACCATGGGCTCGTCAAAAATCACTACCTTTGGTTTATGGGCCAGGGCGCAACAAATGGACAGCTTTTGCAGCATACCCTTGGAGAGCTCTTTTCCCAGACGGTTTGCCTTGTCGGCAAGTTCAAAGCGCTCAAGCAGGCTTCTGCAATAAGCCTCGTCATCAACCCGGTATGCCCGCCTGATAAATTCCAGATGTTCGCTGACGGTGAGCAGGTCGTAAAGAGCCGGCATTTCCGGCACATATCCAAAAAGGCGCTTAGCTTCCATAGATTTGTTATCATGTCCGCAAATGGTGATATTGCCTTTAAAGCGGAGCAAACCTGCAATACATTTAATTAAAGTCGATTTGCCCGCGCCGTTTGGTCCCAGCAGAATGGATATGGTTCCCCCGTCCACATTTAAGCTCAGATCGTCATTTGCCGCTATTTTTTTATATTTCTTTGTCACATGCTCAATGGAAAGCATACAAAAACCTCCCAAATGTTGGATGCCAGCTATTTTAGCACAGAAAAACAATTAAGTAAATAGCAGCTGCCGGACAAAGATTGTTTCGGCTTGTTTGAAATGGAGGGGAGTTTTTTGATTGATTGTCCACTGAACAAATGTGGATTGCAAAACGGATATGCGAAAAAGAGCAAAATGTTCGTTTCAGATACATTGATTGACTGCACACAGGCATTAATTTTGACAGACAAATAGTCCGGGGCGCCGGCCCCGGATTTAATCGTTTGCGGTTTTATTACTTTTTATAGGATTATGCAGATCAGCCCTCCGCTACCTTCATTAACAATTCTCTGGAGCGTCTCCTGAAGCTTGCTCTGTGCGTCTTCGGACATTTTCTTTATTTTAGATTGCAGGCCCTCTCCGGCGATATCATAAAGAGATTTTCCAAAGATATTGGATTCCCATATTTTGCTGGTATCCCCCTCAAACTCCTGGAGCAGGAAGCTGATAATGTCCTCGGATTGGCGCTCTCCGCCTACGGCGGGGGAGACCTCCGTCTCTATGTTTGCAAGGATCATATGGATAGACGGAGCGCTGGCCTTGAGACGTACACCGTACCTGCCGCCGTGCCTGACAATCTCCGGTTCCTCCAGGTGCAGTTCCTCCCTTGAGGGATACACTATTCCATATCCTTTCTCCCTTACATCCCTTAGGGCGTCTTTAATCCTGTCATACTCGCTTTTTATGTCCGACATGTCTGTAAGCAACGAGAGCAGGTCTCCGTCATCGGCAACCTGAAAGCCCGAGCGCTCACTGAGAGTCCGGTAAAACAGCTCCCGTGGAAGCTCCACAATGGCGGTAATAACGCCTGTACCCGGGTTTATTTCGCCAATTCCGGCATAGCTGACATTTTCACTGTCTCCGATGGCCGCTACGGCTGGTTCTACATCGCGAATTCTGTTCATTTCACTGCAGCTCTCACGAATGGCAGTAAACAGAGATGTCTTTACCGGGTGGTCCAGCGGGAGCGCATCCATCCAGGCGGGCAGATATATACCAAGCTCGCCAATGGGAAACTCATAGAGCACAGACTTTATAATCCTTGCGATATCGTTTTCTTCCAGCTGCAGACAGTTGACGGCTTCACACGAGACATCATATTTTTCCGCCAGCTGTGCGCGAAGAGCCTGGGTATCCTCTCCTTTGGGATTGGTGGAGTTTAAAAGGATTATAAAGGGCTTGCCAATCTCTTTGAGTTCATTTACAACCCGTTCTTCAGCCTCTATATACGCCTGGCGGGGAATTTCCGTTATGCTTCCGTCAGTGGTCATCACAATTCCTATGGTGGAATGCTCATCAATTACCTTTCGGGTGCCTACCTCGGCCGCCTCGGTCATAGGTATTTCGTGGTCATACCAGGGAGTGGTGACCATTCTTGGCTTTCCGTCCTCGGAATGCCCAATGGCACCCTCCACCATATAGCCTACGCAATCTATAAGTCTGACGGAAAGCTCGACCCCGCCGTCTAAAGATACGGTTATAGCCTCTTCCGGAACAAATTTCGGTTCGGCCGTCATAACGGTGCGGCCGGAACCGCTTTGTGGAAGCTCATCCTTTGCCCGCTCTCTTGTGTATACATTATCGATTTTGGGGATTACCAGAGTTTCCATAAAGCGCTTGATAAATGTGGATTTACCCGTCCTAACAGGCCCAACGACACCGATGTAAATATCTCCATTGGTTCGGAGAGCAATATCCTCATAAATTGTACGTTCCTCCACGCCGCAGTCCTCCTTGCGTTTTTACGTTGCTACATCATATGGGGATAAGCTCTCAAATATAACTTGATTGTGGTATTCCCGGCAATACAATGCAGCTCTGACAATAAACAATATGAAGTTATCGCCGGATTTATGGCACTGGGAGATAAATTTTTATAAAAAATATGATGTCGCTGTTCCGGATACGGGTATGGAGAGAACTGGAGATTTGCCGGATAATAAAAAACCCTCCCGCTAAACAGAGACGGGAAGGGCTTTATTTTATAGCTTCAGGCATCAGTTAAATTTGATGCTTGCCTGATATATCATGTTTTTAAACTTGGGTTCGGGCTTAAACCTGACTATTTCCGGATTCATTTTCAGCTCCTTGGCCGCAGTTTCCAGATGGGCCAGGGCCACGCCGCTGTCTATACAATTGAGATATGAGGTCATAGGATTTTGAAGAATACGTTTTTTTCTGTATACATGCAGGCGGCCCTTATCATCGGCCACATATACGCATGGCTGGCGATTATAGGAGGATGGGGCCAGCCTGGCCGCTTCAATAATCTCCTTGAAGGGTTCTGAAAATCCATAGGCCAGCTTTTTCAACGGAAGTCTTTCGGCCTGATCCGGCGAACTCCTGAAGGGCTCCTCGGAGCGTCCGAAGGCTATTGTGGTTACATAGGGCAGGGTTTCAGGAAAATCGTTCGCTCTTGGCACGGCAATGCTGCCCTGCCATCTGGTGGATATGCCCAGACCGGTCAGATACAAAACAGCCAGCTGGCCTATATACCCAGAATTCTGCAGGCTGAAGTTTTTGCGTTCCGCCCTCAGGACCAGATAGTGGGGAGCCTTTATCCCCGGCTCGCTTCTGGCGATTTTCAGCAAATCAAGATATGGCAGGGTATCAAAATTCCAGTCGATATCCGGAACGGGAGGCTCCAGCCCTGATATATAGTCTACCAGCTTTTCTATTATCTCGTCTTCCAAAGGTTCGTCTATAAAGCTGGAAGCGCTCCTGCGCTTAATTATAAGATCAAAAACACTCATTATTCACGTTGACCTTCCAATTATTGTGCCAAAGAGGCTTGAGAGTATTTAGAGACACTGTACCCCAGGCTGTCCACACCGGCCGTCAGCGGCAGGCAGGAGCCGGCGCCCATTCCCCCAGTCTGGGAGGAGTAAATAGATTGTGCAGTTTTTGTGGGGAAGGGAAGAGGCCTTTATATAACAGCGAGAAGATGTGCCTGCGCGCGCCTCTGGCGGTATATACCATTCCCCTCGGGAGGAATCCCGTACGCGTAACAGCTTCGAAATCCCGCTTCTTAAGCCGACGGCGGTCAGCCCATGAGCTTTAAAGCTAGTCCTCCAAACTGCGGGCTACAAGTTTATTTAATTCATCAAATTTCGCGGTCTTTTCTGAGAGTAGCTCTGTGATATCGCAAAGCTTTGCTCCAATCTTATCCATTTCGTTGGTTATATGGGCTACGGTCGCCTCCGCGTCATTGCAGACGGCTATATATTCGGTTTTAAGTGTGTTGATAAGCTCGTTGCATTTTTTCGTAAGCACCGCAGCCTTGTTCTCGGCTTCCTTTTCTATATCTACTGCCCGGCGGCTGGCATTGAGCTCCAGAAGAGCGATTCGCTCTTTGGAGTTTTCATATTCATCGATTGTCTCATTACATGAGGAAATTTGCCGCGTAAGGGTATTAATTTCTTCGTCCTTTGATGAAATCGCCTCTCGCATTGAGGAGAGCTCCTTTTCCAATTCGGTAATACGGGCATATAACCCGGCCGTTTTCTCATTTGAACTGGCAAGTTCGGCTCTCAGAGCTTCGTTTTGAGCCTTTTCCTCCTCCAGCCTTCCGGCCAGCTCATCGCACCTGACCTCAAGAGCCTCCTTGCTGGCCTTGTATTCACTTGTCAGGCGGGCGTTTTTCTCGATATAGTTCACAACGTCCTGCCTGTTAAACCCACCGAAAATTTTGCCGCGCAATTTGTACTGTGTATTCATTTCAGGCTCCCGGCCGCATACAGCGGCTGCCGCTTTTTCGGCGAGCGGCCTGCCGAATTACATCGTGTCGTCTGTTTTGATGTTATTTTATCATGTTATATATCGATTTTCAATTAAAATCATATATATCTGGAGGGTCTTGAAGCCATAGAAAAGGGCATTGGCGCGGAAAAAGGGGGTGATGCTTTTGCACCACCCCAGAGCATAATTATTTATTTGGGTCTGAACCTGTTGGGCTTCAGCTTTAATTTGGAGTTGTATTCCGCCTCAGTGGTGACCTTGCCGGTGACAGGATGCTTGAAATGGAAGGGATAAATATATCCGGAGGGATACTGAGTGTCGTACTCTGCCCATATATCGGGGCTCAGGCCCATGTCTGCAGCGCCCGGTGCCTGGCCTTCCGGTATTTGAACTTCGGGCGCATGTCCGGGGGGCTTCGGCGGCTTATAGGCGTAGTGCATAAGGAAGGCAAGCTTAAGAATTTTCCAGATACCGTCTTCCTTTATGTATTCCATTTCATAGACGACACTCATGAACATGGGATCAATTTGGTCGTTGACAGGCATTGAACATATGGTGCCATAGCCGTACCACCTGCCCTTGGCCGTCTTTCCGTCTTCACTGAGTGTGATAATGGGGGATACCTGCATAACCTGATGCAAAAAGGATGGGGGCATGTTCCTCATCCTGTCGAAATATCTGCGCACACCTTTAAGGCCAAGATATGTACCTTCGACGAATGTGGCGGAAACATCGGGATGATCGGCAAAGCAGTCGATGATTTCATCGGCCATGCCGCGCTCAAGATAATAACCGTATGCGCATTGAAGCCTTTTTATATCCTCAATGTCCTTGAGGGCCTGTATTTCCTTTTCCTTTTCTTCCAGCTGGTTTTTCAGTGAGTCCACTGCTTCTTCCAGGCTTTTCAGGCGTGCTTCCATTGCTGCGTCCATATGTCTTGCCTCCTAACAAATAATGATTTTGTTGCCTTAATATTCCTTGGTATATTATACATGCTTATTATGGGACAGTCAATTGCGACAGGGCCATTTCCAGCGGAAAAACGTGGCTGTTCTACATTGCCTTTTAATCGAGTAGTATGTACCATCACTGCCTGCAGGAAAAAGGAATGTGAATTATGAAAAAAGAAGGTATCTCCTCTTTAAAAATTGCCGCCACGTATATCGGAACGGTGGTGGGAGCCGGCTTTGCCACCGGACAGGAAATTCTTCAGTTTTTTCTCAGATACGGTTATCCCGGCCTGGCGGGGCTGCTGATTTCCACGGTCCTTTTCATAGTGTCGGGGTATATTGTAATGGATACGGGCAAAAGGCTGGGGGCGGACTCGTACCGTGAGATTCTCATATATACAAGCGGCAGGCTGATAGGAAAGGCAATTGATATGATAATGACCTTCTTTCTTTTCGGAGCCTTTGCGGTTATGATTGCCGGAACCGGCGCATTGTTCAGCCAGCAGCTGTATTTGCCGGAGCTGTGGGGCTGTATCTTGATGGCCGGCTTGACGGCCGTTACAGTCTTGACTGGGTTCAGAGGCGTGATAAACTCAATAAGCATGGTAGTTCCTTTTTTATTGATGTCAGTTTCGGTGATTTGTCTGTTATCTGTCGTAAAAACCCCCCCCGATATTCTATGGAGACCCGCAGCTGAAGGAAACGGCTTGTCCGGTAACTGGTTTGGGGCATGTATATTGTATGTGTCATACAATATAATACTGTCCGTTGCTGTTTTAGGCCCCCTGGGGGCGCAGGCAAAGGGCGGAGAGGCGCTGAAGCTTGGCTCTCTTTTGGGTGGCCTGGGTCTGGGAGCCGCCTCTGTGATGATATATCTGGCGCTGTCAGGGGACATCCCTGAAATAACCCGGCTTGAGGTACCGATGATATACATGGCCGGCAGGATCTCGCCCGGCATCCAGTTTATTTTCGCGCTGATTTTAATAGCTGAAATATATACAACCGCTGTCGGCTCGCTTTACGGATTTGTGTCCAGGTTTAAGACTTTAAAAGAAACCCGGGTAGAAAAAACTATCTTTGTCGTGGGCGTATCCTTGGCGGCACTGTTTCTGAGCAGAATTGGGTTTTCAAATCTGGTTAAATATTTGTACCCGCTGATTGGATATGGGGGAGGAGTATTTCTTATATGTCTGTTCTATTCATGGATAAGGAGCAGGTATAAAGGAAAAGGCCGGATAAAGATGATTGACAAAAGCAGCTGAATTTAAGTATGGATGCCCGGTCGCAGAAAAGCGCAACGGCATCCAGGCAGAACCTGGATGCCGTATGTTGATATTATATCAGCAGTGCCTGCAATTGTCTGAAAAGCCCAAATTGCATGCAAAGAGGATTATTATGATGATGATAATCCACCACCAGGTATTGTTGCCGCCAAATAAGCCGTTCATTAAGTTGACCTCCGTATAAAAATGCCTCTGGGTCGGGCACAAAGCATGGTATTCAAAATTGGGTTTTGGCGACTTTCGGCCTGTATATTAACCGCGGCGAAGTTTTTCTATTTGCAGTCGTAGCCTCTTGTATCATTGAAGCTGCAGCCGAAAAGTATTACTATAATGATGATAATCCACCACCATACGTTGTTGTTTCCAAAGAGTCCGTACATTTTGATGACCTCCATATTTCGATGTAAGTCTGAAGCAAGACTCAGTACATTATATGCGCTTACGAATGAATGGCAACCGTTCTTAGACTGTTTTCTGCAGGTTATACGCTTATAGACTTCTATCCGACAGCAAAACATGGTATAACACTCCGAATATGGGGGCACCGCCAAAATAATTAACGTTTTTTTAATAAAATGTGTTAATTTACTTATGAGAACCGATAAAAATACGATACAATAATATATAGATGATGCAAAAGATAAAAATCAGGTGATATCATGGCGGATATTAAAAAAACAGTATATTTAAATGATTTAATGGAGCTTTTTTTCCAGCAGGGCTCTGTGGGCCTATCCTTTGCACTTATGGACAAGCCTGTTGACTGGCGCGGGGCTGCCGATAAGGACAAGGCTTTGGACACAATATTTTACAATGAGCGGGTAGTCAGGGCCAATGACTTATACCTTAAGATGTTTAATATCGATACCATCGAGGAGCTTCTTAACAGAACACCCTCGGATTTCTTCATGGATGACAAACAGGGGAAAGCCCTGTGGAGGGAGCTTCTGGACAGCGGGTATCAGAAATTCAATGCCATTGAGATGTCTCCGGGAGTATGGGTAGAAGGTATAAATCAATGCCTGTATGATGAAAAGGGATACTTTATAGGCCATGTCGCTACCGTATGGGATGTTTCAGACAAGAAAAATGAGCTTAATCTGGCTAATCAAGACCGGCTCATGAAGAAAATTTGCGATTTTTTATTCAAAATAGATAAGGACGGGAATCCCAGCTTTCCATTTGTCAGCAGCGAATTTTTCGATATTTTCGGTATAGAGCCGGAGGATATTCGCGAAGATGCAAAACCTCTTAATGACATAACATATTTTGCCGACAAGGAGCGGGTTATCGAGAGCCTTGAAAACTCAGGAAAGTACATGTCCCATCTGGAAATGGAGTTTCGTATTGATCACCCCTCAAAGGGACTGCGATGGATTAAAAGCATATCCAGACCGGAGAGACCGGCCGACGGGGGAATTGTATGGCAGGGCTATTTTTCCGACATAACAGAGGATAAGAAATCTGAGGAATGGATACTGTTTTTAAACAGCGCTCTTGAAAACATCTCGGATTCAGTGATTATAACGGGCAGCTTCGGCGGTATTATATATGCAAACAGTGCCGCCACAAAGCTGCACGGATATACCAAGGAGGAACTATACGGCAGGGACCCGGATATATTTCTAATTGAGCCTGTGCCCGAAGAGGAGCAGACGAGGATGTTTAAAAAGGTGGCCGAGGGCGGCACCTTCATATCGGAAGCTCCCAGCCGCAGAAAGGACGGTTCCATTTTCGACTGTGAATACTCAATGACCGCTATTTTTGATGAAGATGGAGTCATAAAGGCCTATATAGGGGTACAGAGGGATATAACAGAGAGGAATAAGATGCTGGAGGCTTTGAAAAAAAGCAACCAGCGCTTTGAACAGCTGACAAAGCAAAGCCGGGCCATTGCATGGGAAATAGACAAAAACGGCCTTATAACTTATATGAGCAACGCCGTTTCCGATGTACTGGGGTATTCCCCCCGCGAGGTTGTCGGAAAGAAGTATCTGCGGGATTTGCTGGATCCGTGTGAAAGGGACAAGATTATTAATAAAATTAAAAACAATGACAGGTTTACGGCAATTGTGTGCCCGGTCTATACAAAGACGGGGGATGTAATCCATATGGCTGTAAGCGGGATGCCCGTTAAAAGCGAAAATGATAGCGACGCAGAGGGATATCACGGGCTGAGTATTGATATAACCGAAAAGGTCGATATGGAGCTTATCATAAACAATGAGAAGGAAAGGTACAGAACCACACTGCTTTCAGTGGGCGACGGGGTAATATCCACTGACGGGAACGGAAACATAACAGTTATGAATCCGGTTGCTGAAAAGCTGACAGGATGGAGCCAAAAAGAGGCTAAGGGTCAGCCCCTGGATGATGTATTTAAGATAATAGATGAGGTTACCGGCAGGCTTCTGAAAAACCCGGCAAAGGGAGTGCTCTCGCCAAAAGGAAAGAGTGAGAAGATTGACAATCCAATTCTGCTGGTTTCCAAAAAAGGAGAAGAGACTCCCGTTGAAATAAATATTGCTCCTATTAAAAGCAATACAGGAGAAACCACCGGCGCGGTTATAGTATTCAGAGATTTTACGGAGTTCAGAGAACGGCAGAAGCAGATTGAATATCTCAGCTTCAGGGATCCGCTCGCGGGTTTATATAACCGGCGCTATATGGAAGATGCGATTAAGAAGATGGATATCAGAAAAAATCTTCCTCTGACATTAATGGTGCTGGATGTAAACGGTTTAAAGCTGACAAACGATGCTTTTGGACATGTGATGGGTGACAAGCTGCTCAAGACAGTGGCCGATTTGCTCAGACAGTCATGCAGAGCCGATGATGTGATAGCCCGTATGGGCGGGGATGAGTTTTTCATCCTGCTGCCCAACACCGATGAGGCAAAGGCTGAGCGAATCAAACAGAGAATCAAAACAGCCGCTACCAAAGCAAAGCTGGATTCTATAATAGTGTCACTGGCTATCGGTTACTGTGTTAAAAAAGATATGAACGAGAGCATTGAAAAGATAATGATTAATGCCGATAACCAGATGTACAGGGAAAAGCTGAGATTTGGCAGAACCATGAGAAACCAGACAATTGAAACGGTGCTTCGGAATATAAACTATAAGTATGACAATGAGCAGCTGCACACGGAAAGGGTTTCCCAGTACTGTGAGGCGATAGCGATCGCCCTCAATCTGAGCAAAAAGGAAATATACGACATAAGGGTGGCCGGCTCCCTGCACGATATAGGAAAGATAATGGTGCCGCCGGACCTTTTAAACAAGCCGGGCAAGCTCAATGATGAGGAGTATGAAATTATTAAAAGACATCCTGAAACAGGATATCAGATATTAAAATCCGTAGATGAATACGCAGCTCTTGCCGAGTACCTGCTCTATCATCATGAGCGCTGGGACGGCAAGGGTTATCCTGCCGGCTTAAAGGGGACTGAGATACCCTTGCCATCGAGAATAATCGCCGTGGCGGACGCCTATGAGGCTATGACGGCCCGAAGGCCATATCAAAAAACCAGGACTACCGAGGAAGCAAAGGCGGAGCTGGAGAAATATGCCGGAACCCAGTTTGATCCCAATATCGTAAAGGTATTTCTTGAGCTTATCTAATGCCTGAATTGATATGCGGCATATGCCTTAAATAAATTGCGCTGTATCCGGAGCAATTCAAAAACCCTTTCAGAGTATTGCTATTGTTACGTTTTTGAATTGTCCAGCAGGCATTATATAATAGAATAATAAAAACCCTGGTCCGGTTATATTTGCCGGTCCGGGGCTTTTATATGAAAAAAATCACAGGAATGCAATAAAATAAAAACAAATGCTCCGATAATTATACAAATAAAGATAACAATATTACTGTCAAATTGTTTTGACGAGAACCATGCCACGCAATCTTAGGAGGTAAATAAATGGCAGATAAAAACCTGGAAGAAGCCAAAAGGTTAAATAAGCAGGCCGCGCAGGGAAATGTTACGAATTTCTCAAGTAACGCGGGAGCCCAGGAGGCGCAGCAGTATAATGCTCAGTCGGGAAAATCCTCGCAAATGAGTGGCACGCCGAATATGCCCGGCGGAATGAATGCCGATACGCAGCAGGCAAGGCAGCTTAACGCCCAATCGGCTGGTCAAGGTGGTTTTTCCAGTTTGACGGGTAATGACTATGGAGCCCAGGAGGCGCGAAGGCTGAATGCTCAGACTTCCGGCTCTCCCGGTAAAAACAGCTTTTCAAATCAGACAGGAAACTCCGCTCTGGAGCAGGCAAAGAAAGCAAACCAGCAATCCTCTCAAAATAAAAAACCATAGTTTATATCGACAGCATTCCAAATACGGCATTTTAAAACCCTGGAGCAAGGCTTCAGGGTTTGCTATATGGGAATACAGGTTCTATAGATATGTTGTTGATATATAATTTATGTGATATATTATTCACATATCTATTTTAACAGGGTCAGGAGGGGTGAATATGCGTCAGTACCTGTTGCTTCAACTGGAATTTCTGCTCAAGCTGCTGGCTGCCGGAATATGCGGCGCGGTTATTGGATATGAGAGAAAAAACCAACTCAAGGAAGCGGGGATAAGAACCCATATGCTGGTCGCCATGGGTGCGACCCTGATAATGATAGTGTCAAAATACGGATTTTTTGGATATGATTATGACCCGTCCCGTATTGCGGCTCAGATTGTGACAGGCATAGGTTTCCTGGGGGCCGGGATGATTTTTATTAAAAACCAGTCTATCAACGGACTGACCACGGCTGCGGGAATATGGACTACTGCCGGTATAGGAATGGCAATAGGAACAAACCTGTATCTGGCAGGCGCCATTGCGACTTTGCTGGTATTCATCGTGCAGGTGTTTTTGCGCAGGAGCTTCAAATGGCTAAAAGTCTATACGGCCAAAAGTGTAATCATTCAGGTAGACGATGGCGGAAACCCTTTTTCATATATTAAAAATGCGCTCTTTAGCAGAAATATAGAAATCATTGATTTAAAGGCCACCAGGAGCGGGGAAGGGCTGATTGAGCTGGAGCTTCAGATAAAGCTCCCTCCGGGTTTTGATATATCCGAACTTTTGGAGCTTTTATCTGAAAACAACCATATTAAATCCATTGAAGTATGATATTACTTGCCGCTTTTTGAATAAATCTTCCTTTTCATATGTTTGGTATCCTTGGGGAATATGCCCTGTTTGACAGATTTTAAATCCTCTATGGAATAAAAGGCGTCGGCTTTAAAGCTTTCAATTATTGTGATTGCCTTGGGCAGGTCTTTACGTTTGATAATGGTATAAATCAGACTTACGTTACCGCTCATACCGTGGGCATCTATGCTGGTGACGCCAAAGCCGGCCTCGTATAGTCTCTTTTTAATTTCTTCATCATTGCCGGGCAGGAAGATTCTTATTACAACAGTGCCGAGAGCGAGTTTTTCTTCAATGAGTACGCCGGTGTAATTACCCATGGCAAATCCGCCGGCATATGCGATGAAGCACACCGGATTATTTATGTTTTGCATTATCTGACTGATGGCAAGCAGCCAGATGGAGACTTCAAAAAAACCCAGCAGAGGGGCGATATATTTCTTCCCCTTCGAAACGAATATGATTCTGAGAGTACCCAGGGCCACATCCAATATCCTGGCTACGAAAATTAAAAGAGGCAGGAAAACCCACGCGAAAACGGGATTTTCAAGAAGCGGTGTTAAAAAGTTCATACCTTCCTCCAGTTACATTTTATAAAATAATTCAAGGACAGACTAGCACAGGAAAAAACTTATGTCAATCATACTCCAAATCTTTATATTTACATACAAAGACGGCAAATATCAAGGCAAGGAGCCGATATATACTAAGTAACACAGGCTTGTCATTGCCCGGCGGAGATGATGAGCAAAGGAATTATTATAATAATATTCTATGCCGGTTTTACCGGAGAAACGGACGATTATGAAAAGGAAATTTCCCAATTTATTCAGCCCGCTGAAAATAGGCGGTATCACATTGAAAAATCGTATCATTTCAGCTCCCATGACCTTTCCTATGCTGACGGCAGACGGTTGTCTGACACCTGAGGCAATTGCCTTTTATGAGCTTCGGGCCAAGGGCGGCGCGGCGGTTGTCACTGTTAGCGAGGTTATAGTGCACAGCGCCACGGGAA
This sequence comes from Clostridiales bacterium, assembly GCA_012520295.1. Lineage (GTDB taxonomy): Bacteria > Bacillota > Clostridia > Oscillospirales > Oscillospiraceae > JAAYOP01. The sequence goes on from JAAYOP010000051.1 coordinate 26,147, forward strand.
AGTATTATCCGGTTCAGGTTTTGCTTGATGCGCCCAACGCGAAGGACAGCCTGGCGGCATGCGCCAGGGCAGTTAAAAGGCATGGGGCGATAGCAAGTATAGAGTTTAGTCATGGTGGAAAGTACGCTCTGACCGAAGACGCAGTACCCTATGGCCCCAGCGATGAGACGGACGGAAGCAGGCTGACGGTTCGTCAAATGCCCCTGTCGGTAATCAATGAGATAATAGAGGCCTATGGCAGGGCTGCGGCTATTTGCAAGGACGCGGGCTTTGAGATGCTGCTAATACACGCGGGGCATGGCTGGCTTCTCCAGCAGTTTCTATCGCCCGCTGTGAATAAGAGAGTCGATGAATACGGCGGCAGCCTCCATAACCGGGCCCGCCTCACGCTCCGGGTATTGGACAGGGTCCGGGAAGAGGTGGGGGATGATTTTCCCATCGAGCTGCGAATCAGCGCCTGCGAATATATAGACGGCGGCTATTCCTTTGAGGATATTATTGAGTTTTCCAAGCTGGTGGAGAGTAAAATCCACCTCTTGCAGGTTTCAACCGGCTCCCATGAAGGCAGCTTTGATAAAACGCACCCATCCATGTTTATGGAAAGGGGGATTAACGTCCACTATGCCGAAAAAATTAAAAAGCATGTGGGCATACCCGTTTCTACAATAGGTGCACTCAATGAGCCTGAAATGATGGAAAACATAATAGATCAGGGCAGGGCCGATGTGGTAGTAATGGCCAGAGCGCTGCTGGCCGATCCGTATCTTCCGAAAAAAGCTTATACGGGCAGGGATGATGAGATAGTCAGGTGCTGCAGATGCTTTACATGTATGGCGGAGAGAATGACCACCGGTCTTCGTATATGCGCCCTGAACCCCATTATCGGCAGCGAATACGAATCTATGTTTGCATATAGCCCCACAGAGCCTAAAAAGGTTCTCATAGCAGGTGGAGGTCCCGCCGGTATGCAGGCGGCCCTTACCGCAGCAAGGCGAGGCCATCAGGTTATTCTCTGCGAGAAATCGGGAGAGTTGGGAGGAGCATTGAAAACAGAGAGGGGCATTTCATTTAAAGAGGATTTGTTTAAATTCATAAAAACAAAGGAGCTGCTGATACGCAAATCAGGTGTTCAGCTGCATCTTAATACAGAGGTTACGCCTGAATATGCCGAAAGCCAGAAGCCAGATGTGCTGATTGTCGCCGTGGGATCGGAGCCTGTCCTGCCGTCCATACCGGGTATAGAGGGTGAGAATGTTATATTGGTCGATCACCTGAGGGATAATTGGGACAGGGTAGGAAAAAAGGTTGTAATCCTTGGAGGAGGCATGGCAGGCTGCGAGACTGCGGTTTATCTGGCAAAAGAGGGCAGAGAGGTCACCGTTGTGGAAATGCTCGATGATGTCTGCCGGGACGCAAATAACAGACACAGGCCTCTGCTTCTGGAGCAGCTTTATGTTCATAATATCCGGTGCCTGACAGGTACAAAGGGGATTGAAATTAATACGAAGGGCCTTGTCTGTGTGAATAAAGAGGGTAAGGAGCTTCTTCTGGAGGCCGATACAATAGTATGCGCTGTGGGCAGGCGACCATTGGCAGATGTTGCCTTTAAACTCCGCGACTGCGCACCGGAGGTTGTTGAAATAGGCGATTGTGTCAAACCCGCCCAGGTTACCCAGGCGGTTTTCAGGGGACACTATGCGGCAATGGATATCTGATTTCAATGAAAACAGTCTGACGCTATGATAATAAATATGAATATTCGGACAGTATATGATGAAAAAAACGAAAGCTAAAAACAGTGATAATCGGCCATGGATATTATATAATTGGTGATTGAGGAGCCCTTATTCAGACACAATATATTAAAAAAAGGAGACAAAAATGAAATATATCAGACCGGTTTATCCCGGACCCGGAAAGGCCGGTGATAAAAACAAAATTTTATACAGCAACATAGAGGTGGAGATACCTAAGCTGGACATGCCCGTAACGCCTCTGGAAAACTTCCATCGGGTAGCGGCAAGAAAAAATCCACTCTGGGTGCCAAATTCACTCACCGATTTTCAGAATCTTATGCTGCAGGAACTGGCTGTAGGCAGGGGAGAGGCAAGGGCTCAACTCATAGGCTCTGACTTTAACAGGATTGTGACAGAGGACTATGATTATTTGGACTGGTTTGGCGTACAGTGGACATGGGTTGCATCGGCCGGCGGAGCCGTCACAACTCCCGGAGTTAAATATCTTGACGATATAGCAGATTGGGAAAAGGCTGTCAAATTCCCGGACTTCAACAATTGGGACTGGCAGACCAAGGCAGATGATTTCATGAAAAATGAATACGACCCAAACAAGGTTTTACATCTGGATATCGGCCAGGGCTGCATACAAAGGCTAATATCCATACTGGGAGGCTATACGGAGGGTATGTATGCCCTGGCGTTGGAGCCGGAAGCAGTAAAAGCTTTTTTCTCACGTTATGCGGACTTTATGATAGAGCTGGTTGACCACCTTCTTAAAATTTATCCGGCTGATATGATGACAATACACGATGACTGGGGCACAGAGCTGGATACATTTTATTCTCCCCAAATGATGGAGGAGCTGGTTTTCGAGCCGACAAACCGTATAGTGCAGCATATAAAGTCAAAGGGCTGCGCCTTCATGCTCCACTCCTGCGGGAATGTTTCCCGATTTATACCCTACATGATTGATATGAATATTGACTTTCTGCAGCTTCAGCGCAGAGCGGTGGATATACCCGCCATGAAGGCAAAATACGGCGATAAGATAGGCTTTAATACCGGGATAGAGGGCCTTGACATTGGCGCTGTATATACGAAAGAAGAGCTGATTGAAAAAATACGACATACGGTAGATATACTCGGTAAAGGCGGGGGCTGCTTTATAAACATATTTGAAAGAGATCCTCAATTGCTCTGGTATGGCCTGTGGGAACTTTATTATTACAGCCGTGAGTACTATGAAGGGGAGAAGGCCATTAATTAGCCAATGAAAAGGGCGTGTCTCAAAACAGGTATTAAAAACCTGAGAGGCACGTCCTTTTTTTGTTAAAAAACAACAAGAGCAGCACTATTGTGCTGCATCTGTGAAAAAGTGTTGGCTTTTAATACTCTTTTAATCTCTTTATCAATTGTCCCATTAAATCCTTTATGGTATGAGGCAAGCGCTCACTCTGAAATCTTGCTATATAAGCTCTTTTGATATTCTCCTAAAGAAAAGGGACGCTAAAATCAGGCTGAGACATTCAGTGGCGGGTACGGCAAACCATATGGCAGTCAAATCGCCGATAATCACTGATAGCAGGCCTGCTATGGGGACGATGAAAAGAATCTGGCGGCAGAGATTAACCGCCAGGGTATATCTGGCGCGGCCAAGGGCCTGGAAACTGGAGGAGAGGATTATGCAGCAGCCTCCGAAGGGAAATGAGATAGAGAATATGCGCAGTGCCGTGATGCCTATGGACATCATGTTATCCGAGGCGCTGAACAGGGTCAGGAGCTGCTCAGGTATTATCTCGGCAACCGTCATAACGGCTAGGGAGATAACAAGAGCTGTGCCAAAAGCCAGCCTGATTATTTTCCTGACCCGTTCCGGCTTGCCGGCGCTGCGGTTATAGGACAAAATAGGTATAGTGCCATTATTCATCCCATAAAGGGCCATGTAGCCGAAGCTCTGCAATTTAATCCATATTCCGAATATAGCCGTGGCCGTGGTACTGTAGGCAAGGAGAATCTGGTTCATGAGAAATGTCATTGCCGAGCCCAGACCGATGGTAATCATGGAGGGTATGCCTACGGCATATATGTCCTTGATGACCCTGCTGTTCGGAGACATCTGCCTGAAATGAAATTTAACAGAGCGGTTTTTTCGGAGGTTAAACCAAAATGCGACAAAGGCAGCCACGGTTTGACCAAATACAGTGGCTATCGCGGCTCCGGCAACCCCCATTTCAGGAAACGGCCCTATGCCGAAAATAAGCAGAGGGTCAAAGATAATGTTGATAATCGCACCCGTAGCCTGGCTGATCATTGAGAGGGTGGAATACCCGGAGGCCACAAGGAGCTTTTCAAAATATTGACCGAAGAAGGCTCCAAATGAAAAGATACAGACAATTGAAAAATATGTGGTGCCGTAATTAATAATATCAGTCTCATTGGTCTGCATTTGAAAAAAAGCCCGGGACATGGTCAGACCGAATATTATAAAGATAACGCAGTAGCATGCATTGAGAAAAATACCTACATTCGCGGCGCGCTCGGCGCGTTCCGGGTTTCCGCTTCCCAGATGTCGCGGGATGAGAGCATTTATGCCCACACCCGTTCCTACAGCGATTGCGATGATGACATTTTGCAGGGGAAAAGAAAGTGAAACCGCAGTCAAAGCATCTTCGCTGATCATAGCTACAAACATCGAGTCCACAACGTTGTAAAAAGCCTGTATGAACATGGAAATCATCATAGGCAGGGACATAGATATAAGCAGCCTGCCAATCGGCATGGTTCCCATTTTATTTTCCTGGCGGAACACTTCTGACATTTAAAACCATCCAATCAATCGGGAATATTGCAGTGACGTTAAAAAGTATCGAAAAGAATTAAAATTGGCGGTATAAGCCACTTTTGAAGAATATCATCAATCAGTGGGCATGTCAACGATAGTTGCGGCTTTTTACATAGTGTTTTGTATAGTGTACAATGATATGGTCTAAAAAAAGAAGAAGCTGACCCCTAACTGTGGTAAAATGGTAAGTGCTAACAAACCAATCACAGAAAGGGATAGCTTCTATGAAAAGAATAGCACAAAA
>JAAYOP010000052.1 GCA_012520295.1 Clostridiales bacterium
AAGTTGATGGAATATATTTGGGTCATATGATTGTCCAACAGCTATGGAAAGCATTGAAAAGGTGCGTTAGACTTTTCAACGCTTCCCACAGCGCTACTACTACTTACCATTGACAGACTTCCTAAACAAATGGACCATATGTTTGACAACCGCTGTCACCATATAAGAGTTTAAAACTTTTCTTGACAATGTATAAAATTTTTGCTTTACTATATTAAATATGTTAAACGCAATGAAGGAGAAAAAGAGCGTTTTCCGTCCTTCAGAGAGTTGCCGGATGCTGCGAGGCAATGGTGGAAACGTATCGAGCTCGCTCCGGAGCGGCCGCTCGAAAGGCAGATTATTTACAAGCCGATTTAGACGCGGACGGGTATGCTTTCCGTTATAAAAAGCAGGGCGTGACATGCGCCTGTTGAGTGGGGATAGATTACCAAAAAGAGTGGTACCGCGGAAGTGATAGCTTTCGTCTCTTGTATAAAGGCAGGGGATGAAGGTTTTTTTATTTATTGCAGGAGGTTATGATACATGAAGCTGGCATTTTCAACCCTTGGATGCCCCGATTTTGATTGGTCCGATATTTATTCCATAGCAAAAGATTTTGGTTTCTCCGGTATCGAGATACGGGGACTGGGAGAGAACATTTTTTCCGTAAACGCCCGCCCTTTCAGGGCGGAGAATATCGAGAAGACAAAAGAACTTCTCAAGCGGCTTAAGCTTGAGATACCCTGTTTTTCATCAGGGATCTCACTGGAAGACCCGAAAAACGCCCAACAGGCCCGGGCGGAGCTCAGGCAGTACATAGAGCTGGCAGCCAGTCTCAATACTCCGTATGTAAGAGTGCTGGGGGATGCCACTGCAGCTCCGGTAAAGGAAGTGGATGACCGGGTTGTGTTGGAGTCTCTGCGCGAGCTGGTTCCATATGCCGAAGAAAAGGGAGTTACACTTCTTGTGGAGACCAACGGCGTGTATGCCGATACCGCCCGTCTTTATGATTTGCTCACCAGTGTGCAAAGTGATGCCGTTGCTGCGCTGTGGGATATACATCATCCCTACAGGTTCATGAATGAAACACCGGAAGAGACTGTGAAAAACCTCGGTTGCTATATCAAATACACCCATATTAAAGACAGTGTGGTGGAAAACGGGGAGGTCAGCTATAGGCTTATGGGCGAGGGAGACCTGCCTATCGAAAGCGCGATAAATGCTCTCCATTCAATAAACTATGAAGGTTATATAACGCTGGAATGGCTGAAAAGGTACATGCCTGATCTGAACGATGCGGGCATAGTGTTTCCCCATTTCGCAAACTATATGAGCAAATATTTAAAGACTTCCCACAGGGCGGGACGCCTGTATGACGACAACAGGAAGGCCGGGAAGTATATCTGGCCTAAGGAGCAACTGATTGACCTGACCTTTCCCCAGGTACTTGACAGGGTTGTGGAGGAGTTTCCCGATCAATACGCTTTCCGGTACACAACTACCGATTATACGCGCACCTATGCTCAGTTCAGAGAAGATGTGGATACCTTTGCCAGGGCTCTTATCGCGATAGGAGTCAAGCCGGGGGACCATGTGGCCATATGGGCTACGAATGTGCCCCAGTGGTTTATCACATTCTGGGCAACCGTAAAAATCGGTGCGGTGCTGGTTACCGTTAACACCGCGTATAAAATATACGAGGCTGAATATCTGTTAAGGCAATCTGATACACACACTCTTGTTATGATTGACGGCTACAAGGATTCTGATTACATCTCAATTATTAAAGAGCTTTGCCCAGAGCTTGAAACGTTGGAGAAAGGCAAATATCTTTACAGCAAACGTCTTCCGTTTTTAAGAAATATCATCACAATAGAGTCGGAACTGAATGGTTGCCTGACATGGGATGAGTGTTTGGAGCTGGCGGACAGGGTGCCTATTGAAGAGGTATACAGGAGAGCGGCAGCCATCAGCAAGGACGAGGTATGCAATATGCAGTATACTTCCGGCACCACCGGTTTTCCGAAGGGAGTTATGCTCACCCACTATAATGTGGTCAATAACGGGAAAGCAATAGGAGACTGTATGGACCTGTCCAGTGCAGACCGTATGATGATACAGGTGCCTATGTTTCATTGCTTCGGAATGGTTTTGAGTATGACAGCGGCGGTAACTCATGCCGCTACCATGTCGCCTATTCCGGCGTTTTCACCCAGGCTTGGGCTGGAGTGTATAACAAAGGAGAAGATAACCGCTTTTCAGGGTGTTCCCACCATGTTCATAGCGATGCTTGAGCATCCGGATTTTGAAAAGACCGACTTCAGCCATGTGCGGACCGGGATAATGGCCGGAAGTCCCTGCCCTATTAAGGTCATGAAGGATGTCATTGAAAAAATGAACATGACAGATATTTGCATAACCTACGGTCAGACCGAAGCCTCCCCCGGCTGTACAATGAGCAAGACTACCGACAGTATTGAGGCAAGAGTCAACACTGTGGGCACCAATTTGTTTGGTGTGGAATGCAAAATTGTGGACCCTGTCACCTGGGAGGAGCTTCCGGACAATGTGGACGGGGAGCTGGTTGCCAGGGGATACAACATTATGAAGGGCTATTATAAAATGCCTGAGGCAACCTCTGCCGTCATCGACTCTGATGGCTGGCTGCATACCGGAGATATGGCAAGACGGGATGAAAACGGATATTTTAAGATTACAGGGCGCATAAAAGACATGATAATCAGGGGAGGAGAGAATATATATCCCAAAGAAATCGAGGATTTTATCTATACCCATCCCAAGGTTTCCGATGTCCAGGTCGTCGGTGTGCCGGACAAGGTATACGGAGAGGAAATTGCGGCGTTTATAGTTAAAAAAGCTGGCGTAGATGTGACAGAGGAAGAAATCAAAGAGTATGTGAGAGCCCACATGGCAAAGCACAAGACCCCGAAATATGTGGTGTTCGTAGACCAGTTCCCAATGAATGCCGCAGGCAAGATATTAAAATATAAAATACGGGAGGAAGCAGTGGAAATACTGGGACTCAAGGATGCGGCCTCCATCGAGACGGCGTAGTTTGAGCGAAAGTTTCCAGCCGGGTATGGCGGCGGTAAACAGTGATTTATGAAGAGCAAAAGCAGCAGGGTATACCCTGCTGCTTTTGCCAGCATGTAGAAAAGCTTGCCCAATGGCTATGGTAGAAAAAACGGGAGAGGAGAACCCCCGTCTTTTAAAGCTGGTTAATATTTGCCGTAGGTCCTGACGGTATCAAACAAGGCCTCCACGTTTTCTCTTTTGCAGTTTCCGAGACCACAGGAGGTTTCAAATATGAAGCCGCCTCCGGGCGCGCAAATATCCAGCAGGCGCTTAGCCTCATCCCGCACCTGCTCGGGAGTGCCCCAATCAAGCAGGGAGGTGGGAAATCCGCCGGATATGCATGCTATGTTTCCAAGCTTCTTCTTGGCTTCGGCCATGTCAACCGTTTCAAAGTGATAAAACACTTTTCCGGGAGGAACTTCGCTAAGGCAGTCCAGACGGGAATTGTATCTTCCCTCCGTATAAATATATGGCACCTTGCCGCTGTCTATTATCTCGAGTATTATCTGCTGTAAATGCCGCCAGTAATATTTACGGTAGTACTCATCACTCATAAACCCGTCCATTCCCTTGTGCAGGGCCATAAAAACGAACTTACCCTCACCGATGCCTTTTGTAGCTCTGATCATCTCTATCTGTTGCTCGAAGGCTTCTTCTATGTACCTCTCCACATATTCGGGTCTGTCATAGAGATCGGTTAAAGAGAGAATTGTTCCTCTGTAAAAATCACTGTAGCTGTCAAAGGGAACGCCAGCCATGCCTCCCATAAGATTTGGGTATCCCATCTCTTCAATCTCCCGGGCAATCTCAGCGGATTTTTCCTGATAAGACTTATAAAACTCGTCAATAGCCCAGAACTTTTTTATCATTTCCTTGAACTTGGGAGTGGAAAACACTGCCGCCATCTGCCTTGCACCTGAGACAACGGCGTCAGGATAGAAAGCGGAAAACGGCTCCAGGAGCTCCGCTGATCTGGGAAGGGCTTTTCTGAGAATCCACCCTGTCCTGTCGGAGAAAAATTCGTCAAACTCATCGTCCAGGAGAAGAGGAAATTCTATAAACTGCTGCAGGGAGTTTTTATCAATGATATCTCCCGGCATACCTGCCCACCGCATGTTTTTGGGAGCGGACATTTCCAGGGCGGGGCCCTCTCCGGCAAAAACCATACCTACGCCGGTCCCCTGGTCGGGGTCGAAGTCTTTTAAGTATTTTATAGCGGCATGCCTCATTTTGGAAAGGGAGGTGTCATATATAACCTCGGCTACAGTATACCCGGCGTTGAAAATGGGAAAGAGCTCGGTGGGGGGAGTCATGGGTACCATATCCGGCTCTTTCAGAGCTATGGCATCATTGATACGCTTGAGCTTAAGATCATGTTTTTTCTTGTTTTCCAAAGTCATTTCAGCAACTCCATTCTCCGTTTTAGAAAAAATACGACTTATAGCTGCGTGTAGAATATTGCATTTGCCGCTTATGTGAAATTTATTAACAAAAGCGTAACAAACATATGCCATACCACACTATATTTATGACTATAGCACAAAATATTTGGCAAATCAACAGCAAAATTATAAAAAATATAGTAAACATGACAAAGATGAAGTCGAAAATTAATATCTGATTAACAACCCTCCCCTTTCTCTTGAGGAAATAAAACCCATAAAGCTATTTCTGTTTACAGGAGAGCCGGGATTTGATAAAATAGCCCGGAAAGAGAGGTTTGGTAAATGGCTTTTGATCTGGAAAAATATTTTGAGCGTATTAACTGGCGTCCCGGCAATGAAGATCCTTTGGAGAAGCTGAGGATGGTGCATTTTAAGCATATCACCAGTATACCCTTTGAAAATCTTGATGTATACAATAAAAAAACTGTTTTGGTGGACCCGGAAAGCGTATATGAAAAGCTTGTATTGAATAAAAGAGGCGGCTATTGCTTTGAGATGAACTGCCTTTTACATACGGCCCTTTGTGCGATGGGTTATGATGTGAGGCCATATCTGGCCAGGATATCCATAGCAAATTTTGGATTTGGCCCATATACCCATCGTATTAACATAGCCCAGCTGGGAGATGAAAGATATCTGCTGGATGTGGGTTACGGAGGCAACTGCTTTGCGCTGCCTGTAAAGCTGGAAGTGGGTCTCGAACAAAAGCAGCTCTGGATGAATTATCGCGTAGTCCGCTCGGATGTGGAAGATTATGTTGTCCAAATAATGGAAGACGGTAAATTTGTTGATATGCTTGGTTTTAATGATAAGCCGGCAATACCAATGGATTTTGAAATCGGAAATTTTTATACAAACATGCATCCATCTTCATTTTTCAGAGATCATATAATGTGTGCGATTTATACGGAAAACGGGAAAGTCACTCTCTTTGACAATAACCTGACAATAAGGCAGGACGATAAGACGACCACAAAGGTACTGAGCAAAGAAGAAATGGTCCCCGCGCTGAAGCGGTATTTTAACATAGACGCGGAAGGCTTGGTTTAGGGTCTGTTGTTGTCCTTTTTTATTTGTTTACATGTTCGACAAAATTTGTTAACAGTAGGACTGTATACTGTATTTACAGGATTGTTAGTGCCAAACTGCTCGTCCGCAAGACTGTCGAGGCCGATGCTTGCGGGCGGCAGACCAAAAACAAACTGCCCATGACAGGGGGCTTCATGGGCAGATAATAGGGTATCTCTGATAATTTTCAATTGCGGGATACCTATAGGTAAACATAGCAGCAGCGAAAAGACTAATCTTTTGCTGCTGCTATGTTTTTTGGTCACAACGGATTATGTCCGGGAATAGAATGGGGCAAGCGGATAGAATGAACGGATAATGTCAAGGAGCTGTAATTCTATGATAAATACATAAAATGGAGGGAAACAGGTGAAAGGCAGACTCAAATTCGCGATTATAGGCGGGGACATGCGCCAGGTCAAGCTGGCGGAACTGCTGGCAGTTGACGGGCACACTGTTTCGGCCTTTGCTATGGATAAGATACAGTCCATATGGGGAGTAAGGCGCTCGGATTTATTATTCGATGCAGTGGCAGGAGCCGCGTATGTGGTTTTGCCCCTTCCTTTAAGCGGACATCAAGGTTTCCTTAATGCACCCCTTTCGGAAAATACATATACCATCGAAGAAGTGTTCCGCTGCCTGAGTCCAGAGCAGATAATATGCGCGGGCAGAATTGACAGTAAAAGCGCTGAGATGGCAAAAAATCATCGACTCAATCTGTTTGATTATTTTCAACGGGAGGAACTGGCGGTTTCGAATGCCGTTGCCACGGCTGAGGGTGCCATTCAGCTGGCTATGGAGGAGACGGTCATAACGATTTGCCACGCAAAGGTACTGGTCATAGGTTTTGGCAGGGTAGGGAAGCTGCTTGCCCACCGGCTCAGAGGGCTTGGAGCGGATGTCACCGTCTCGGCCAGAAGCTATGCGGATATTGCCTGGATTAAGGCCTATGGCTACAGGGCGGCCAACACCCTGTCCCTTCAGGGAATTCTGTCCCGTTTTGATATTATATATAATACGGTTCCGGCAAGAGTCCTGGGCGTGGAGCTTCTCAGAGAGCTTTCGCCCGATTGCCTGTGTATTGACCTGGCGTCAAAGCCCGGCGGTATGGATTTTGCTGCCGCTGCTAAACTTGGAATTAATGCAATTTGGGCGCTTTCCCTGCCCGGCGAGGTGGCGCCTACCACCTCTGGGGTAATAATAAAAGAAACAATTTACAATATAATATCCGAACAGGAGGTATATAAGTGAAGCCGACTGTCATAGGTTTTGCCCTATGCGGTTCATTCTGCACATTTGAACAGGTGATAAAGGTCTTAAAAAGGGTGGCGGCGGAGTATACCGTTATTCCGATTATGTCTCAAAATTCAGCTTCGACAGATACCAGGTTCGGCACAGCCGACGCTTTCATAAAAGAAATAGAAAGCATTTGCAAAAGGCCTGTCATAACAAGAATAGAAGAGACTGAGCCCATTGGACCCGAAAGGCTGTTGGATCTCCTTGTAATAGCTCCCTGCACGGGCAATACGATTGCGAAAATAGCAAGCGGGATAACAGACACAGGGGTCACCATGGCCTATAAGGCGCACCTGAGAAACCAAAGACCCGTACTCCTTGCTGTTTCAACAAATGATGCCCTGGGAGCCAACGCGCCCAATATAGGGCTCCTGTTAAACAGGAGGCACAATTATTTCGTCCCCTTTTATCAGGACGATCCCTTCTTAAAGCCCACCTCCCTGACAGCCGATTTTGACTTAATCCCGGAGGCTATAGAGGCAGCTCTGGAGGGACGGCAGCTCCAGCCTATGATAAGGCAGAGCATAGGTTGAGATAAACTTGGTGTTATGGGTTTAAGCCAGCCGAAGGGCGGTCACGATATATAGAACACGCAGGACCTGTCGGTAAAGACATGACCTGCGTGTTTTATGTAAACTTATCTGCAGCTTTATTTGCTGATATTGATATATGGGTGTGGGCTTGCAGACAGCGCGGCAAAGCACCTGCCACAAAAAGAACTTATAAATTCAACACTTTTTATCTTATTTACAAGCCGCGTGCAAACTTCAAGGGCCATTTCGTATTCCCAGCTCGTTATTTGGCCTTTTTCAAAGGCTTCCTGAAGTTCGTCTTCATCTAAAACCTTAATTCCCGATTTGGGATTTAAGACCACATCAAGATATAAGTCCTCGAAATACGGGACCTCACAGCCTATGAAGTTTTGTCTTGTTATATCAAAATACCATTCCACTATCCGGTTTTTATCGTCATATACCGCTGTCATGCACCAGTTGTCATCCTCCGGCAGGAAAATGAGCCATTTGTATCCCCTAGCCCCATATATGACAGGAGTACCCTCGTGAATAAAGCTGACTACTCTTTTGGTTGATTTTATATTAACATGGGAAGCAAAGCCTTTGAAGATATCGTCAACCCTCGTTATTTTGTAGGTGTATTGCTCCAGCCAGTCCAGGTGGCGGGCATCAAGATATCTTAGTTTCATATTTATTCCACTGAGCCCCTAAAACTGATATGCATCCGCGTCTAAATCTACTACTGCTTAAAAGCTTTAAGAGCCAGCTTGATATAGTCCAGCATCTGCTCCTCCAGGTCAAAATCACCGTTGTATAGGCACCATTTATAGCATATGCCCCTGGCCAATACAAAGAAATAGTCGGCAATCATCGAGGCGTCCATATCGCTTTTCAGCTCGCCGCTTTTCAGACCGTTGATGATAATTTCTTCAAACACCTTTTGCATTGGGCGGTGCTTGGCGAAAAAAGGATTGTCCGACTGGTACAGTATTTTCATCAAATCAAGGCCTGTGTTCAGATTAAGCTGGGCGTAATATCTGAAATAGTCTATGATTTTTTCCTCCGTGTTGCCCGAAACCCTGAGAGCAACCGATTCGGTAAAAAACTTGTCCCCGTCCAGATATATGCTGAAAAACAAGTCGTTTTTTGTTGGGAAATAGCTGTAGAAGGTACCAATTGAAACATTGGCGGCAGCGCAGATATCTCTCACGGTTGTATTGTGATAGCCCTTTTCCTTTATGAGCTTTAATGATGCGTTAAGCAGCTTTTCTCTGGTCTGTTTGGCCTTGCTGTCTTTTGCCACATTTTTGTCCATTTATCTCTCGTTCCTTTGCTTATCTCTTCTTGCAGTTTAATAATTACATGCCGCAGTAAAACATTTTGAAAAAGCAGCACCCGGCATCTTTTTTATTATACAACTTTTCATACCGGTAGTAAAGAAAACAGGTTATTATTGCATGTTCAGCGGCTTCGGAGCTGTAGAAATATCAGGCAGCCTGATATTGAAATAAAAAATCTGAATATGTATAATGTCATTAACATTATTTTGCTCCACGTTGAAGCTATGGACGTTTTTGTGCCGCCAGGAAGGACGAGGGTATTATGAAACGCTCCGAAATAAACGAAATACTGAAAAAAGCAGAAGGCTTTATATCCCGCATGAGCTTTATGCTTCCTCCGTTTGCGTATTTTCCGGCTGAAAAATGGAGGGAGTTGGGGCCGGAGTGGGACGAGGTTCGCCACAATATGCTGGGCTGGGATATAACCGACTACGGCCACGGAAGATTTAGCGATATTGGGCTTGTGCTGTTCACACTCCGAAACGGCAGTGTTTCAAATCCCCGTTATAAAAAGCCATATGCGGAAAAAATCCTGATATCCGAAGAGGGCCAGCTGTGTCCGAACCACTTTCATTTCAATAAGATGGAGGACATAATAAACAGAGGCGGCGGAAATCTGCTCATACGTGTCTGGCAGTCCGACGGACAGGGCGGACTGTCGCCAGGGCCCTTGACCGTTATGACAGACGGATTTCAACAGGTTGTAAAGGCAGGCACAACCCTGCGTATTGAACCGGGGATGAGCATTACCCTTATGCCCGGTCAGTACCATGAGTTCTGGGCGGAACCGGGGTTCGGGCCGGTTTTGATTGGTGAGGTGTCATCGGTAAACGATGACAAAACGGACAATCGCTTTTATGAGTCCCAGGGACGGTTTCCACAAATCCTGGAGGATGAGCCGCCCCTTTATCTGTTGTGCAATGAATACGACTTCTATTTAAATAAATAAGGAGGTTATGAATCGCTGCAAGCCATGAGGGTTTAGAATCTTGCGGCGGTTTCTATTTATGAGGATGGTTGACATAACTGCACTGGGAGAGCTTCTTATCGACTTTACTGAATATGGCAGTTCTGCCTCCGGAATGCGTCTCTTTGAGCAAAATCCCGGAGGTGCGGTAGCGAATGTGGTGTGCGCCGCAGCCAGACTGGGAGTGTCAACGGCATTTATAGGTAAAATCGGCGGAGATATACACGGGGAGTTTCTTGTCTCGGTGCTCCGGCGGGAGGGGGTCGATACCCGGAATCTGATTATTTCCCCCGGGCATAACACAACAGTTGCCTTTGTGGCATTGGGTAAGAAGGGTGAGCGGGAATTCAGCTTTTACAGGAAAAACGCGGCCGATGTATCCCTTGAGACCGGTGAACTGAACAGGGAGCTGATCAGAAACTCCAAAATACTGCATATAGGCACCGTATCAATAACCGATGACCCAGCCAGGAGCGCAACACTGGCAGCTGTCGCAGAGGCAAGGCGGGCATCGGCCATTATTTCCTGCGATATTAATTTCCGGCCTTCTCTATGGAGTTCACGGAAGGATATGCTCTACTGGGCAAAATACATGCTTCCGATGGTGGATATGCTGAAGGTGTCTGAGGAGGAGGGGGCTCTTTTGACGGGAGAAGATGACCCGCAAGAAATGTCCCATATGTTGATGAGGGATTATTCCATACCCTGTATAGCCGTAACCTGTGGGGAGAGGGGCGCCTTTATCCGATGCCGGAAGGGAACAGTTCGGGTTCCGGCAGTACCTGCAAAGGTTGTAGACACCACGGGCGCGGGAGATGCCTTTTGGGCGGCGTTTTTGTACTCGTTTATAAAATCGGGCATAGAGCACACCGATATAAGTTCGGAGCAGGCTGAAGATTTCGGACGCTTTGCCACCGCAGCAGCCTCCATATGTGTAGAATCAACAGGCGCGATACCATCTATGCCCGGGTTGGATTCGGTATTGAAGAGAGTAAAGACGTAAAAAAGCGGAAAGATAAGGATTTACCATATCTCTCCGCCTTTAGCGATTACAGTCCAAGGCCTCCCAAATTCAATCCACCTGTCAGCTTTGACATACTTTCAGCCATAGCAGCGTCGGCCTTGCGAATGGCTTCATTTACGGCTGCCACGATCAGGTCCTGCAGCATTTCCACATCCTCCGGATCAACTGCGTCGGGCTCAATACTTATGGACAGGAGCTCCTTTTTTCCGTTTACCCTGGCAGTCACAACTCCTCCGCCGGCAGAGGCTTCATATTCCTTTTCCTCGACTTCCGCCTGCATTTTCAGCATGTCCTGCTGTAGCTTTTGGGCCTGCTTGATCATATTCATATTCCTTCCGCCGCCATACGGGCCGCCGCGAAATCCACCCTTTGCCATTGTGCATCCTCCTATTTAAATCTTATGTTTTCAAAACGGCTGAGCTTTTCAAGCTTGCTTTTTATTTCTGCTTCGTCAGGAGCGGCCTGTGTGACGGAAACTGTGAAAGGACCGCCCCATAAGCTTTCGGCCGCCGCCTTTACAGCCTCCTTCACATCTGTATCATCTAGTTGATTTAATGAAAAGGGGCTTTTTGCGCTTATGGTTATGTTATTACCTGTTATCTTCCCTTCAGAATGGGTACTGTCATCGAGAATATTAAAGAGATTGTCATCCATTTTTGTTGACAGGCGCTTTAAGAGTTCCGGCCAGCTGCGCTCCTGCCCATCATCATTGGCAGTATCAATTTGCTCTTCTACGACATTTTTCACCTGAGGGGTAGCCGGCTTCCCCTCAGGCTCCGCTGCTACTGTATCGGCAGTATTGTATTCGTCCGTATGTTCATGTGTATGTTTTTTTTCATTTTTTCTAGAATGCTCCCTGCCGCCGGATATGCCGCCTGAGGGCGTGCCGGCAGGCGCGAAAGCCTTGGGTGGGGGCTGCTCTCTGCCCGTTTCCCAGGATTTTTCCTCGCCGGAGGGAATATAGTCGATTAGCCGGAGAAGACATACTTCAGCCGTCGTTTTCCGGTTTGCAGCGGTCTCCAGGGTGATGAGGGCGGTCTGAAGGGTTTCAAGGTTTGTCAATAGTCGGGGGACGGAAACGGACCTGGAAAAGCCCGATAAATCCTCAACGGTGAATGTACCGCTTAAGAGTCCCGTGCCGCCATCAGGTGACAGCTTGGTCAAAAGTATGTCCCTGTGCAGAGAGGCCAGCTGACTCAATACGGAACTTACGTCCTTACCGGCAGTATAGAGGCCAGACAGTCTTTCAAGAGCGCGAAGACCGTTACCCTCAATAATATCGTTAAAAAGACGACAGATCTCGTCAGCCTCCGCAATTCCCACGCACTCGAGAACATGCTGCCTGTCTATTTCTTTTTTACCGGAGCATTGGTCCAGCAGAGAGTGCGCATCCCTTAAAGAGCCGTCGGCAAGGCGGGCAAGAAGCTGTGACGCATCCTCTGTCAGTATAAGGCCTTCCTGGGAAGCTATATAGTTAAGATTTTTAACAATCACCGATGGGTCAATACGCTTAAAAGAGTATTTTTGACATCTGGACAGTATGGTGGCGGGCACTTTGTGGTATTCGGTGGTTGCCAATATAAACATCAGATGAGCGGGCGGCTCCTCCAATATTTTGAGAAGAGCGTTAAACGCTTGATTTGACAACATGTGGACCTCGTCAACGATGTATACACGCTTTTTTACCGATGTAGGCAGGTATATGGCTTCCTCACGCAGGGCCCGCACATTGTCCACACCGTTGTTGGACGCAGCATCCATTTCCGTTACATCCATTATACTTCCGTTGTCAATTCCTATACAGGACGGGCATTTATTGCACGGGTTGCCGTTTTCAGGGCTCTCGCAGTTTACTGCCTTGGCGAGGATTTTTGCACAACTTGTCTTACCGGTACCGCGGGTACCGGTAAACAGATAAGCATGGGATAGTTTCCCGCTTATTACCTGTCGCTTAAGAGTTTCGGTTATATGTTCCTGTCCGGCAACGTCGTCAAAACGGCGTGGACGCCATTTCCTATATAAGGCCTGATACATTTCTACCTCCGTGACAATATTCCAATTACGTCTATAACCTGCGCGGTAAGGCCTGATAAAATCGGGGTATTGGCCCGTCCTTCGGGCTTTACTAATTTTAAAGGGACGTCCGCCGGACGCCCCTATGGCACATGGCAGGACCGCACACCCGCCTTTGATAATTGCTTTATGTCCGATACCGATACAGCCGGCTCAGAATCGGCTACCTCGCGGCACACGAAAAGCACCGCTTAATGCTGCTCGGTCTCCCGCCTGACATGGTTCACGGGTTTCCGTTGCGCAAGACCGGTTCCTCATCACCACTTGCACCGGCCGGCGACACAAAGCAAAACCGAGGGCGGGAACTCATCCCTGCTATAGCGGGTTGCAGGTACAGGGCACCGCTGACTCCCCGACTAGTGCGGCCCTGCCCTATGCCATAAAATGAGAAGCCTGTAACAGCCGGTATGGGCTGTCGTCTCCCGGTATTTTATTTTACATCATATATTCTTTTTTATCAACAACAAAAATTATACTGTATTCTTTCGGTTTTTCTTTTGTTGACCTTATAAGGCATATGTTATAAAATTATTAAAATCATGCTGAAATGCTAAAAAATCGGCTAATGGAGGAAAGAATGAAAGCAAAATTTTCATTTATAGGCGCGGGTAATATGGGAGGCGCAATCCTGAGAGCGGCGTGCAGGCATATGGGGCCAAAGAGTATTGTTATTACCGACGTGGACGCGGCAAAAGGGGCAAAGCTGGCTGAGGAGCTGGGATGCCAATTTGTAAAGACCAATCCTCAGGCGGCGGAAACAGCTGATTATATTCTCCTGTGCGTTAAGCCTCAGAATGTTAGCGCGGTACTGGAGGAGATAGCTCCGGTGCTTGCAGGAAGACAGGAGGAGGGCAGAGGGCCTGTTTTGGTTTCAATAGTCGCCGGTGTAAAAACTGAAAAGCTCAGGCAGTATGTGGGCAGCTCCCTGCCTATAATCCGAGTCATGCCAAATACCCCCGCCCTTATCGGAAAGGGGCTTATGATCATAGCCCATGATTTGGGCGATGGCAGCGGCATTGATGAAAACCGAGGAGAAGACCTGGTTATGGAGCTTGAAAAAATGCTCAAAGGATGCGGAGAGACCATGAGGATTTCCGAGGAATATATGGACCAGGCTACGGCAGCGTCAAGCTGCAGTCCTGCTTTTGTATATATGTTTATAGAAGCCCTTGCGGACGCGGGCGTTATGAAAGGCCTTCCCCGCAAGGACGCTCAAAAGATGGCCGCCGCCGCAGTAATGGGGGCTGGGGCGATGGTTCTTGAGTCTGGCATGGGTCCGGCAGAATTAAAGGATATGGTCTGTTCTCCGTCGGGCTCTACAATTTGCGGGGTAGCCACTCTGGAGGAGGCAGGCTTCCGAAATGCCGTGATAAAGGCGTTCATGGCATCATATGAACGAAATGTGGAGTTGGGGGAATAAAAAGCGGGCTTCGGCAATATTTGCGCCGAAGCCCTTTTTATGGAGGAATGATGTATTGCTGTAATCATGAGTTTATTTTGGTTTCAGTCCTGTTGTGATAGCAGCTGAATATTTGATTGACCCTGTCCTGGTCGGGCTTTTTTGTGAGCAGGGATACGAGAGGAACAAGGACAAGACTTGCCAGCATGGCTGTTACACCTGCATATATGGGGGTGGGGAAATAGTTGAAAAACATATTGGTTACCGTAATGCAAACAGCTACGGCAAAGCTTACCCATACGGAAGCTCTCGTGGTCCTTTTCCAATAGAGTCCATATAAGAAGGGACCCAGGAATGAGCCGGCCAGAGCGCCCCAGGATATTCCCATAAGCTGCGCTATAAAGGTCACCCTGGAATTATACTGTATAAGCGCGATGACCGCGGACACGAGAATAAAAAACGCCAGAAGAATTCGGATTGTCAGAATCTGCTTTTTTCCATCCATGTCCTTGACGAGGGTACCCTTTATAAAGTCCAGAGTCAGTGTAGAGCTGGAGGTCAGGACAAGGGAAGCGAGGGTGGACATGGAGGCGGACAAGACCAGAATTACCGCTATACCCACGAGAATATCCGGAAGCCTTGAGATAACTGACGGTATAATTGCATCAAAGATGACGGCGCCGGTTTCATCGGTAAAAGCCGTGGTGTCAAAAATTCTGCTGAAGCTGCCGAGAAAATAGCATCCGCCGGCGATGACAGTAGCAAATACCGTGGATATAACAGTGCCGCGTTTGATGGATTTTTCATTCTTTATGGCGTAAAATTTATGAACCATTTGGGGCAGTCCCCAGGTTCCCAGAGATGTGAGAAGAACAACGCTTATCAGGCCCTTTGGGTCGGGACCGAACAGGGAAGCGAAGACTCCCCTACCTTCGACTGTGGGATCCTGAACTTTGCTCATGCTTTCTACGGCCTGTGACAGGCCACCGTGATTATTTAAAACCGCCGCTATTATAGCCACAATTCCCACAAGCATTATTATGCCTTGAACAAAATCATTCATGGAGGCTGCCAAATAGCCCCCGGCTATAACATAAACCGCTGTCAGCACGGCCATAGCTACAATACATATGGAGTAGTCGATATTGAATGCCATGCCAAAAATTCTTGACAGCCCATTGTACAGGGATGCTGTGTAGGGGATCATGAATATAAACAGCACCGCTGAGGCAGCCAGCTTGAGGCTTTTACTTTCATAGCGCTTTTCAAAAAAGTCAGGCATTGTGGCGCTGCCCAGATGCTGAGTCATTATCCTTGTCCTGCGTCCCAGCAACAGCCAGGCTGCAAGGCTGCCTATAAAAGCATTGCCAATTCCAATCCAGGTAGCCGATAGTCCGAACTTCCATCCGAATTGGCCTGCATAGCCCACAAATATAACGGCTGAAAAGTATGTAGTGCCGAAAGCGAAGGCAGTCAGCCATGCTCCGATATTGCGGCCACCCAGAACAAACTGGCTAACGCTGGTTGCCCTTTTTCGACATACTAGACCGATAGAAATGGTAATGGCAAAGAAAATCAAAAGCAATGTAACTTTTATTAACATAGATAACCTCGCTTCCCGCTTAAGACATTCAGGTCAGTCTGAGCTAACTATCTTTCACGGCATATACTTTAACGCTTTAACTATTTAACACACTAAATCGTTAAACTCAGTTTATAATAGCAGATGGTTTATTTGTTGTCAATAATCATTATAAAAAGGTGTCTGCCCGGAGGTCTGCCGGTTTGGCGGGCTGTAAAAAAACAAAAGGCGCAACCTTTGTGGTTGCGCCCCTGATAGCTCTGGTATCAGGCGTAGAAGCTATGGCCGCCGATTGTGGTCACATATTTGCAGTTATCCATTATCCATGAATTTGTAGCCAGAGAAGCGTTGACGAAGAAAAGACTGTCTTTTACGGTTATGGCTCCGTCAAGCGCCAGCTTTGCTGCGATTTCACACTGCTCGGTAGGAGTTCTGTATATTGCGCCGTTTGAGATTGGAGTAAACTGGATTCCAAACTGTGTGTCAAATATAACATCATATATTGTGTCAGGAAAGTCTTTGCTGGCAACGCGGTTTAGTACCACATTTCCTACGCCTATTTGACCGTCAAGGCTCTCTGCGCCGCTTTCAGCATATATAATCCGGGAAAGCCAGAAGACATCGTCTTGATTGTAGTATATTTCACCATGTTCTATGGGCGGGCCTCCGGAGGTTATTGTTATAGTTTTTGTTTTACCGTCCCATTCCACTGTGGCGCCATAGGCCTTAGCCAATTGCCGGACGGGAACCATGATGTTTCCGTCGACAGAGAAACAGCCATCGGGAATATAGAGGTATCTTTCGTTTGCTATGAGATATTTCTGGTCAATTGTTACCTGAAGTTCAAGGTTTTCGGCGCTTACCATTGCTGTCTTCGTTTCTTTGTCCCATGTTATTTGGCTCGAGGGTTCTATTACCTCACAGAATGCTCTTAAAGGGACATAGGTAGTGCCACTTTTGACTACCATTGGCGCCGGTGGTGCAAAGCTTTCGCCGTTGATCAATATAACAACATCGCTTTTCTTCGTGGCAGCGCCGGCATCAACTGAAATAATCGTTATTATCAGGCACAGGCTCAGAAGAAAGACTATTGCTTTTTTCATTTTATACTAACTCCATAATACCGCTGGTTAAACCCATTATGACTCTCGATATTTAAAAATTTTGATACATTACATTCGTTTGTTGCAAGCAGGTATTACAGCGGTTTATTTGCAGATTGCCGCTCCTTTGGCAGAACAATCGCTTACCGCTTTTTCGGCAAGCGGCACGCCGAGATAAAACTTTATTTGTAATAATTATTACAGAATTGCAACGAACGAATGTCCTGCAGGGCGTGTCAATGATATACCATAGCTAATTTTAAATCAATGTGCAATAATTACCAAATACCTCGTCTTGAAGTGACAGAATAGTTACAAAATGAACAAAAAAGCACACAAAAAACCTATTGATTTACATAACATCCGTTAATTGTGTTACCCTTTGTTTCTAAAATTATTTCAAACGGTGACAAATAATAACAAACGCAGGTTATAAAAAGTGGGGGACAGACCTGCTTTTTTCAGCAATAAAATGTCAAAAGTGGAGGACTGGGCAACCAGGAGACCAGTGTAGTAAAAATGACCAAAAAAAACAGGAGGCATACGTATTATGCCTCCTGAAAGTTCAATTTGACGGTGGGGTTATCCTGCTATGCTATTCAACCACTACATTGATTTCCGCCGTGGCGTTTGGATTACCCGTTCCCTCATAATATTTAACCGCAACTGTTGTGGTACCCTTTTTCTTGCCGGTTATATAAATAGGCACAGTTGTCTTTGTGGTGAATGAGCCCCATCTGCAATCGACGATTTCCGGGTCGCCTACAATAAACTGGATTCCCACGGAGCCCGGCGAATCCCGTGTAACAATAGCTTCAAATTTTTCACCGACTCCGATAGTTATGGAGCTTGGAGTTATCGTCAGCGTGGAGTTGTTGTTCAGTTCCGTATCGTATTGGCATGTTTCGCTGAAAGTTTTGCCTTCACCTGACAGGTCGATGCCCGACAGGCAGTTGACGGGTACGGCAAGATTGAGGTTGTTGCCTGCATTGAAGGCGCCCATGCAGACGCCAATTGCCTCGCAGTGCTCGTTTAAGAGAACGCCGCCGCTGCTTCCCGGGGATATTGGAGCGGTAAATTGAATAAGAGGGTAGGCCGGGTCGTCCGCAACACGGTTTTTTGTGCTGACCATACCGTCTGAAATGCAGTCCTGAAAGCCGCCGGGACTTGAGAGGGTATATATCTTATGGCCGTTGGCAATGGCATCTGAGTTGCCGAGGGTTATGTATGGGAAATTACGAACCGACCGCCCGTCCACAGAGGTTTTTCCTACTCTCAGAACCGCTATATCCCTGTAGCCGTCATAAAACACGACCTTTATGTCTTCATAGAGTCTGCCATCGTTTGTGATTATACGGCCGTAGGACTTCAGCTCGATGGAGTGATAGCAAGTGAGGGCCAGACCGTCGGGTGATATGAAAAAGCCGCTTGCAAATCCGTGAGGCTCATCTTCTTCATAGCTTTCTTCATCTTTATACATTTTAATCTGAAATGTAGCCGCGGAAGCCCTTTCGTATATCTCCGAAGCGGAATAAAGGGTTTTTCCGTAATTATAATATCCTGACAGGTTCGTGTCCAGCAGGTTTTCCCTGTCAATGACCCCCAGTTCGATAAGATGCTCTATCAGCTTTTTGTCGCCCTTTTTCATGGGGGTAATCAAGGCGTTATAGGACAGTAAAACTGCGTCCTCACGCAAAAAAGCGTGACTGCTGTTCCGGTACTCTCCGTTCGTCAGACCTATTGAGTCTGAAAACGAAATAGCATTGTTGTATGTAAAGTCGCCGGCTTCTTCGCTGTATCCCAATGCCCGAAGGGTAAAGGTTATAAATGTTTTGGCGTCCGCAAGACTCGCGGCCCCCAACCAGCTTTCGCTGGTGCCGAGAACCAGATCATTGTTATAGGCCACCGACACATATCCCTTTGCCCAGCCCTCCACATCGGAAAAAGGGCATTCCGTGCCTGTATAGGCGACAGCCTCCTGTTCCTTGCCCAGAAGACGGACCAGCATCGTAACGGCTTCCTGCTTTGTTATCTGGCGATCCAGCTCATAGCCTGAATCCGAACCCTTGAAAAGACCCAGCCGGTTAAGAGTATCGGCTGCAATATGGGACGGAATAAAGGATGCCTCCGAGGTGAGGGGAAGAGCACCCAGTATGAGCACAAGTGTGAGTAATACTGCCGTCAGGCGGGTTTTGTGTAAATTAAGCTTTCTCACGGTATTGCTCCTTATTAATTATAAATTGTTCGTGATTTAGCGGACCAATATTAATCTTCTAAAATGCTTTTTATGGTTTAAGCTGTGAGTTTCGGCCGGCTTCCAATCAAATCAGTCCTGTCGGTTCTCCTCAAGGCCTGCAAAACCGGCTTCTTTTTATCCGGCCTGGTTGCCAGATGAAATCCTGGCGGAATACCCGGGCTTTCACATTTGTATGGACCCATCGGCGCCCTTCCGGTTAGGTTGGACTTGTATGGTCACCCTGTATCCGGTGGCTGACTGACAAAAAGAAGGAATTCAAGGTTGTTGAAGTTCTTTTTCCATGATTATTACTTTGCCCAGAGCACCTCTTTCGGTGCCCTTTGGCTTAAAACCGTATTTTTTATAAAAAGCTTTTGCTCTGGTATTTTCCAGGGCAACCTTCAGACGCAGCTTTGTCCTGCCGAGCTTCCTATAATACCATACAGCATAGCCGATGAGCTGAACGGCCAGACCCTTTCCCCTGTATTCTTCAGACAGATATAAAAATGCAATATGTCCCGCATTGTCGATGCTGAGGATTTCCGGAGCCAGCTCTATTATGCCGCAAGGGCGGCCCTTTAAAAAGGCTCTTGCAACGGAATCCGGATCTGTCAGGGCCCTGTTTTTTGCCCATTGGAGATATATGTCAGAAAAGCCATTGAGTGTCCCGTGAGCCTCATACCATGCGTCCGCGTAACAGTCCAGATAGGTTTCTCCTTCTTTGTTTAAATCTATCGGAAGAAAACGCATATTCCTGTTGTCCATGCAGTCCTCTTCCTTCCACCAGGTTTCTTTTCTGAAAGGGCTCAGCTCGTCAGGAAGGTGGGAATTGTCGTTCATATACTCAAGGGTAATCTTGCCCTGACTGATATTTATAAGGGAAACGGCGGTATTGTCGCAGTATTGTATTTTACTGATGTCAGAGGGCTCTACATTCAGAATATGTCCCAGCAGGGCCCTTATTGATCCGCCGTGAGTGACCACCGCTACGGTTCTGCCTTCATTTTCTGCCGCTATGTGCAAAATGGCGGAGACTATCCTGTTCTGGAGATGGGAAAAACTCTCCCCGCCCTCAATATCCCATTTATCCGGTGAGATATTGTAATATCTGAGCTGCTCGGGATACTCATCTTCCACCTCGCCCCAGCACAGATCCTCCCATATGCCCATGTTGACCTCGCGAAGTTCGGGCATGATATGGAGGGGGAGTTTTTTGGGCTTGTATATTGCCGCGGCTGTTTGCGTAGTTCTTATCATGTCACTTGAATAAACAGCATCTATTTTTATCGACTCAAATCTTTTTTTCAGAGCTGATATCTGGCGGAGCCCCATATCCGTTAAGTGCGAATCATAATGACCGTGTATTCGTCTGTAAAGGTTTCCTTCGGCCTCCGCATGGCGGACTATGTATATTTTTGTCATGATCTACCTCGGCTTATAATTTATTGTGCGGATATGCACTCAGTCCGTTATCAGCTTTCCTCTTATATCGTTAAGGGATGCTTTATTTTTTCTTGACAGGTATTCTTCTATTCCCTGCCTGATTTTTAATGGGGCATAGGGGTCTTTAAAGCAGGCGGTGCCTACGGAAATCAATCTCGCTCCTGCAAAAAACATCTCTATGGCATCCTCTGCTCCGGATATGCCGCCCATACCCATAACCGGGATTTTGACGGCTTTGCACACCTGCCATACCATTCTCAGCGCCACAGGGAAGATGGCGGGGCCCGACAGTCCGCCCGTAATGTTTTTTAAGACAGGCCTTCCTGCTTCTATATCAATTCTCATTCCAAGAATTGTATTGATAAGTGAAAGAGCATCGGCGCCCGCGTCTTCACATGCAAGAGCAATTTCGCAAATATCTGTCACATTGGGAGACAGCTTTACCATGACCGGTACTTTTGACACAGCCTTGACCGCTTTTGTTACCGACGAAGCGGACTTGGGATTTGTTCCAAAAGCAAGGCCTCCTGCCCTAATATTTGGACAGGATATATTTACCTCCAGCATGTCAACCGCGGCATCGGACAGCTTTTCTGCCATCAGAGAGTATTCCTCTACAGTATTCCCGGAGATATTGGCGATTACTCTTGTATTGAATCTCCTTAAAAAAGGCAGCTCCGTTTTTATGAATTCATCCACACCCGGGTTTTGAAGCCCCACGCTGTTGAGTATGCCCATGGGAGTCTCGGCGATTCTGGGAGGTGGATTTCCTTCACGGGCTTTTAAGGTGAGTCCCTTAACACATATGCCTCCCAACTGGCTTAAGTCGAAAAAATTTGAGTATTCCCTGCCGAATCCGAAGGTACCGGATGCAACCGTTACTGGGTTTTTAAATTCAAGTCCGGCAAATGTTACCGCTAAATCAGGTTTCATCCCATATAACCTCCCTGCTGGAAAACACCGGCCCGTCTGCGCACACTCTGGCAAAGGATTTACCTTCACCGCCGGGGGACTTTATCCCGCAGGAGCAAACAAGACAGGCTCCGATACCGCAGCCCATACGCTGCTCCAGTGATACCTGACAGGGCATATGGTGTTCTTTGGCAATGTGGGCAACCCGTGAAAGCATTGCCTGTGGCCCGCAGGATAAAATAAGGTCACAGATATTTTGATTGGCCTCAAGCCGCGATATAAGCAGGTCTGTCACATAGCCGTGTTTCCCCAGGCTGCCGTTTTCGGTTGAGACCTCGACCCAATCGCAGGCGGAGGCGAATTCCGGCAGCAGGATAACCTTGTCGGCGTCGGCAAAACCAAGCAGGGCGTTAACCTTTTTCCCTTGCTCCGATGCCTGCCTGGCAGCCATCAACAACGGGGGGACACCGATTCCACCGCCGACTAAAAGCAGTCTGCTTCCGTCAAGAGCAAAGCCTTTACCTAACGGACCCAGAACATCAATCACCTCTCCCTGTTTTCTTTCGGACAACCAGGAGGTTCCGGAGCCTTTGACCTGGAAAATAATTCTGACAAGGCTTCCATCCAGATCGCAGACTGATATGGGGCGGCGCAAAAGCAGTCCGTCGCCACAGGATATGTGGACGAACTGGCCAGCTTTGGTGCTGCCGGCGATATCCGAACAGTCAAATACCAAAGAAAACAGACCGTTGGCGATCTGATTTACCTCTATTACTCTGCAATTTCTCTGAAAAGGCATATTATAAACCCGTTTCTCCGGCAAATATTGCTCAATGCTTATACCGGTAAATGTTTTATCCGTATCAGGCTATTCCTGTACGGACATTTTGATAATAACTCCCACCAACTCGAAATCCCGGCTTTTTAAGTAGTGAACCCGTCCGACGCGTAGCTCCTGGGCGCCGAATTCATTGTTTACGGAATTGGCGTTGATTGTAGCCACACACTCAAAATGTGCGGTTACATACTTTTCGTCTTCACCCGGAATTATTGTGAGCTCCACGTCCGTTCCGTAAGGGTAGCTGGACTTTATGCTCTCCACTGTACAGGGCTTGCTGGAGCAGGACAATATGGTTCCGGGGACTGTTTCCTTGCCGGATATCATGCCCGCCGGAAGGGTGGCGGATACTTCGTTATACAGTTCTTCGGGCATGTTAATCTCAACGGTGTATCTGAGCTCTATAATATCGGCCGCGCTATGGTCGCCAACGTTCAAGTATCTGACCGCGAAGAAAACGGCGGCCGCCACGATAACAAGGATTATTATAATATCAACAATATTGAGCTTTCCGAATAGTTTTTTGCTTTTCATTTCTCTCCGATGACCGCCGGCATTGAATACGGTGCCGCGGTTGCCGCGTTTCTCCGGCAGCGGCGCGCTCAAATTTATCGGCTCCGGGGCGGGCAATCCTGACGGAGAAGGCTGCCGGGGATAGTTGTCTCAGTTGGACAGACCGCATTTCTTGACCGGAGCAATGTATAGAGTGTATAATATATTTCTATATATTATACCAATTATTATATATTACTATATATGCGCACAGTTCTCAATAGCAGAAGCTAAATTTGTCGAAAGTTATGAAAGGATTGCCTGTCTTGAATATAAAGGTACTTACACTCATCAGCGGAGGCGATGTCGGCGGAGCGAAGACCCATGTGCTCAGCCTGCTTAAAAAGCTAAACGAGAGTATTAAGGCAGATATGATTTGCTTTACCGAGGGTGTTTTTGTGGACGATGCCCGGGCAATGGGAATTCCCACAAGGGTTTTGAATTCCGGAAATATATTTAAGGATATTGCCACCCTCAAAGAAATTGTGGTCAGTGAAAAGTATGACATTATACACAGTCACGGCTCCCGCGGGAATTTTATGGCCACGGCAATAAAAAGGTGTTGCGGCCTTCCACTGGTCAGCACTGTTCACAGCGATTACAGGCTTGATTACCTGGGCAGGCCGCTGGCCAATATTACCTACGGCACAATTAATAAAATTGCCCTGAGAAAAATTGACTTCCTGATAGGTGTGTCGGACCGGACTTCGGAAATACTCATAAGCCGGGGATTTAAGCCGGACTGCGTATATACTATATATAATGGTATAGATATGTCTGGGGAAATGGCCGTAAAGCCAAGAAGGGAATTTTTAAAAGCCCTGGGGGTCAGCTTTCCTGAGGATTCAATTTTTGTGGGCATTGCTGCCAGGCTTCAGCCTGTAAAGGACGTAGCCACTATGATAAGAGGCTTTGCTATTGCGGCAAAAAAGGAACCTCGTTTGCGGCTTTTAGTAGCCGGAGACGGGCCGGAGGAAGCAAATCTTAAATCCCTGGCAAAAGAGCTTGGTGTAGATGACAAGGTGGCATTTCTGGGTTGGATTAAGGATATGAACAGCTTTTATGCCGCTCTTGATATAAACGGACTGTCATCCCTGTCGGAAACCTTTGCCTATGCTCTTACGGAGGGTGCCCGCTATGCCCTTCCCACAGTCAGCTCGGATGTGGGGGGAGTCGGAAGATTAATAGATAACGGGGTGAGCGGCTTTCTGTTTGAGCCCGGGGATGCCGAGACGCTGGCAAAGTATTTGACAGCCCTCGCGCCGGACGAAAAGCTCAGGAGCGACTTCGGAAATAAGCTGTATGAAAAGACTAAAAAGCTGTTTTCCCTGGATGCCACATGCAATACCCAGCTGGAGATATACAAATCCATATTAAGAAAGCATGGTCACAAAGCGGACAAGCGCTATGGCATTGTAATCTGTGGAGCATACGGCATGGGCAATATCGGAGACGAATCTATTTTGGAAGCCATACTGGCCGAAATAAAGCAGGCGGATCCGGATATCCCCGTGTATGTGCTCTCCAGGAATCCCAAAGAGACAAGAAAGAAAAACAGGGTCCGCTCAATATATACATTTAACATATTGTCGTTTTTATCAACAACAAGCAAGGCGAGCCTGTATATCAACGGCGGGGGAAACCTGATGCAGGATGATTCGAGCCGCCGCTCACTGTGGTTTTATTTATACACCATAGTAGCAGCTAAAAAACGCGGAGCAAAGGTCATTATGTACGGTTGCGGAATCGGACCGATAAACTACCGGTTTAACAGAAAGCTGTCAGCAAAAATAATAAATAAATACGTGGATGCCATAACCCTTCGGGAGGATGCCTCCATAGAAGAGCTTAAAAGCATGGGTGTTATAAAACCGGAAATTCTGCTTGCCGCGGATCCGGCCCTTTCGTTATTATCCGAAAGTGAAGACAGGATAAAAAGCATCATGCTGACAAATGGCATGCTGCCCGATGGCGGATATATTTGCTTTATGGTAAGAGACTGGCCGGGATTTGAGGAGAAGGTCTCAGCTTTTGCAGGGGCTGCGGATTATGTATATGAAAAGCACGGCCTTACGCCCGTCTTTCTGACTATCGACAGGACAAGGGACTGTGAACCTACCGGAAGAATTACCAGGTTGATGAAAGCTCCGTATTTTATATTGGACAGCCCTTTTTCCTCGGGCGAGGTAATCGGCATCATGTCCAAGATGGCGGCAGTGGTTTCGATACGCCTGCACGGACTTATATTTGCCTCCGGTCATGGAGTGCCGCTGGTGGGCATCGTTTATGAGCCGAAGGTCAGTGCCTTTCTTGACTATATCGGGCAGAGCAACTATATGGAGCTGGAGGATGTGTCTGAAGAAAAATTAGTCGCGGCGATTGAAAAAGCCATTGAGCAGGGCAGGAGTGAAGAGCAGGCAGAAGCCGTGGCAAGGCTGTGGGAGCTGGAAAAAGTCAACAGGCAAGCCCTGGACAAGCTTTTAAACAATTAACCTAGTTTTTCCAGTCAATCAAATTAAACATATTTGAAAGAAAATCCTTGACCTGATATTCCTGATATGGTATAGTACTTTCACCTGTCGGCAGAGAGGCTTAGTTCGTTGTGCCTAAGTTTTTGCCCTCAGGGAGGCTATAAGGAGGTGCCGATAT
>JAAYOP010000053.1 GCA_012520295.1 Clostridiales bacterium
CATCACCCCAGGGGCTCACCACCCCCGGCTACGGCCCCCCGCCGCTCCCGCGGCAGGTGTTCAGATTAACACCTCAGGCCAACCATGTCAACCGCCAGTTTATCCCTTTTCAATTGCCGGTCAACACCTTATTCTGTGCTCACCCTCAGGCTTCCCCTGAGCGCAGGCCCTCAGGTTTTCCTGAGCGCCATGATAATATACCATCAATTCACCTGCTGTGTCAACACTTTTTTAAGAAAATATCAATGTTTTTTTGTTCTATATTATTCCGCTTACATTGGATAATGTGTATAATAAAAACAAACTTCTCATTTCATAAAAGGATGTGTGCAGATGCCATATCATTATGATCCCAAAAGTAATCTTCACGGGCTCTATACTTCAAAAACTTCAGCCTTTTACCGATGTGTAGGCCACACAAATTTTAGCCGGGATGTGGATGAACTGATACGGGATTTGGTATTAGGCCTGTGGCAACATGGGCAAGAGCTGGGCGAAGACCATGTCCAGGCAATAAACAGCCTCTATTCGCGAAATCAACCTCAGCCACGTTATCTTTATTGGGAGCTTGTAGGAGATGTGGCTGCTTTTAAAGGTATCCAAATACCCGACTTTTTTAAAGTTCTTGCCATTATGGATGAAAAAGACTGCTGCACCATGCTGATTGATATCATCCGGCAAATCCTTATGCTGCTGTCCGATCCCGATAAAACCCTGACATCGGAAACTGAATATATCTCCAAGACAATTAATAGCTTTAATCAGGTGTTATTATCGAAAAACCCCCTTGACTTCTCTGTGACAGTGGGGAAAGGAAAAGATACCAATGCCATAGATAGAGATCAGGCGAAAAAAAATGATGACAGTAAAACGCAAGATACTTTGGAAAGTCTTTTAAAAGAGCTGGATTCGCTGGTCGGACTAAAGCAGATAAAAAAAGATGTAAAGAGTCTGATCAATCTTATAAAAGTCAGGAAGCTTAGAGAAGAAAACGACTTGCCTTCACCGCCCATGTCTCTGCACATGATTTTCACCGGCAATCCGGGCACCGGGAAAACAACGGTCGCCAGGCTTTTGGCCCGTATATATCATACAATCGGCATTCTTTCAACAGGAACGCTTGTGGAGGTGGACCGCTCCGGATTGGTTGCCGGATATGTAGGGCAGACGGCTTTAAAAACCGCTGAAGCAATAAAAAAAGCAAAGGGCGGTATCCTTTTTATAGATGAAGCCTATTCCCTTGCCCCCAACGACAGCGAAAATGATTTTGGCAGGGAAGCTATTGAAATTATACTCAAGTGCATGGAGGACAGCCGGGAGGATCTGATAGTCATTGCAGCAGGCTATGACGAGCCTATGGGGCGCTTTATCGCCTCTAACCCCGGTCTTGAATCAAGGTTTGGCAAGCACTTTCATTTCAGCGATTACCTGGGCGATGAACTCTATCAGATTTTCTTATCCATGTGTTCAAAAAACAAATATGTGTTGGATAAGGAGTCTGATGTCTATATAAAAAAAGTTCTTACTAATATGTACGAGAGACGTGATAAAAACTTTGGAAATGCCAGGGATGTCCGCAACCTATTCGAAAGAATTATATCCAGGCATTCCGATAGAATCGCCAAGCTGGATTCGCCCACACGGGATGACCTTATGACCTTTATTGTAGACGATATAAAGCTTGCCTGCAATGAAAATTTCTAAGCCGTCAGCAGACAAACAGGGGCTGTTGCTTCTGCGTTAAAAAAACGCTTTGCAACAGCCCATTATTCATATCCTGATTTTATTCTCCGGCAGGTTTTTCTGAAGATTCGGATTCTTCCGCACTCTCCGCCTGCTCCTTTTCATTCATTTCCTTTTTTATATAGCTCTTAAAAGCACTCATATTTTTATCATAGAGCTGCTGCTTTTTTTTATCAAATCCGGTAGTTACCAAATATCCTTCAGCTTCAATGGCTTTCATGGCAGCAAGTACCTTTTCCTTTTCATTGAGAACAATACCGTATTCCCTCTTATCCTCTGTTTTCAGAACTATCAGCCATCGAATTTTTCCGCCTTCAAGTCTTCTGCTTCTGGGATATGCCCATATTATATCGGCAGTTTTTATTACCTCTGTTTTCACCTTTTTAAACCACCATGTATATCTGTGTCCCACATGCAAGGCGGCGCAGATACTTGTTCCTGCGGCATAATCCTTTTCAACGGTATCCAGACCTTCCGCCGCCACAAGCTTTCTGACGGACCTGCTCCATACGCCAAGGGCCATCGTCAGCGCAAGGGCAAGAGCTACCAGTAAAAATATCAGGGCGGCAGCTGTCATTAAACAGACAACTGTTCTGCTGTATGAGCCCATATAATCAACTTCCAGTATATAGGGCAGTACATGCTCTTCAAAGTAGGCTATTTGTTCCGGTGTGAACTCTATACCCCCGGTAGTATAGGGGTCCGTAAACGGAGATGGTTTTGTCAATTCCCTGTCATTGACCCATTCGCAAAGAAATGTGTAAAGGCTCTCATCAACCTGCTGATATTTGTGGACAGTTCCCGACAGAGTGCCAAAATCCAACTCTCTGGCCTTATCCTCGCCTATCTCCTCAAAAGCGTCGTACATAGCCTGGACTCCATTTAGGTGTTTTCCGTTTACCCTTACTCCTAAATACTTGTCCTCGTCAATCACATATACGCAGTATCTATCATAAATCTCAGCTTCAAGGCCATCTTTTGCCTCGGCACCGTACCACGCATATGTCCCTTTTATCTTGTTGATATCGATTTTTACATAAGAGCCTTCAAGCTCCTTCACAGGTACATCCTCTATTCTCGCCGGGTCTTTGAACAAGTAGACGAATCCAAAACCGGAGAGGGAAAGCATCAGCCCGCAAAGTAAAACGAATGCCGCTATCAAAGGCAGTATTGTTTTTAAATAATTGCGTCTTACTCTCTTATACATGGGTACATCCCTTTCAATTCACGGATATTGCCGTTTTGCGGGCATATGCCATCAGCCAGTCCTTTAAGCCATTTTAGCATATCTCACTATTGCTAACAAGTGAACTTCAATTTATACTGCCGGACCAAATCAAATGCAGGTCATAAGCTTTATACTTCCGACTGGACCGGAGGTTCGCTGCGCCTTACAACTGCTTTGTTCTTCCACTTTCCCGTACGGTAATATATGAATGACAATATTGCGCCGATTACCCAGCTTATCATCATGGATAAGTATACCGAGTCCGGATGGCCGGCCGGATATTCGGCAGACTTGGTGAGGGCAGCCAGGGAATATGCTATAGGCACCCTGAGGACAACATTGGTTACTATTGTAATCCACATTACGGCCATGGTGTCTCCCGCACCTCTCAGGATTCCTCCATATGACTGCATAAAGGAAATCCCAAGATAGCCCACGGACATTACCCTGAGCATTCGGGCTCCCAACTCCACAGCCTCCTGCGTATCCGTAAAGAGTGTCAGCATGTTCTTGCCGAAAATCATGATTGCAGCTACCAGAATAACCGCCGTGACAAATCCCATGTTTACTATTATCTTTCCGCCCCGCTTAACCCTGTCCATGTTATTTGCACCAATATTTTGTCCTGTAAAAGTGGATGCGGCCATACTAAAAGCCATATTGGGCAGAACCGCAAAGCCATCCACCCGCATAACCGCAGTCGTGCTGGTGGTCACCAGTAAACCCATCGAATTTATCAGGGATTGAACAAAAACAAAGGACAGGGACATTATACCCTGGGATATCCCGGCAGGAACGCCGAGCCGCAAAATCTGAACAGTCATTTCCTTTTTCGGCTTTATGGTCTCCCGGCTTATCTCCACAATGCCCTTCATTCTCTTGACTTTAATCAGGCAGGCGACGGCCGAGAATATCTGACATATAATTGTGGCATATGCCACTCCGGCAACACCCATTTTAAAACCGGCGATAAACAGAATATCCAGAAATACATTTAACAAGGTTGTACAAAGGAGCACCAGCAGCGGAAACAGGGCCTCTCCAAGTCCGCGCAGCACACCGGAGATAATGTTGTAATAACCCGTACCAAGACATCCGGCAAGTATTATAAACAGATATGTCTTTGCCATATCAAATGCCTCAACAGGTACTTTTGTCAGCTTTAATACAGTGCCCGAAAAAGGAGCCGCTCCCAGCATAATAATCAGCGTAGCCACTGCGATCATAGAAAAGGAGCTTCCTATTCCATAGGACAGCTTCTTATAATCCTTTGCGCCAAAATACTGAGACACCAATACTGTAACACCGTTTCCGATAGTCATAAAAAAGACAAAGAACATGTGCTGTACCGGCATGCTCGCTCCCAGGGCTGCAAGGGCCGCGTCACCAATATATTTTCCGACTATTATCGAATCAACCGTGCCATAAAGCAATTGCGCAAAGTTTCCAATTAAAAGGGGTATTGAAAATTTCAGCAGTACGGCAACCGGATTGCCTACTGTCATATCCTGCGCACCAAAGAGTTTCTTTATTGATTTAATCATGGGCACCTCTTAAATCTCGGACATTTGCTTTTGCAGTATCGCCTACAGAACAATATGTCCTATATTTATAATGCTTTATACTTATTTGTACGTGATGTATATTAACCTAATAACTGTGCTAATTCAATAGTTAATCGGCTAATTTATATTATATCATAATATATTTTTTCTACATAATCAACAATTTGTCTGAAAATCAAAAACAAGGCGAGGAAACTCGCCTTGTTTTTGATTTTAGTTCAGGATTATGCGGTTTTTGCTATAAAGTCATCATATGCTTCCTGATATATTGCCTGGCATTTGCCCAATCCGATTTCCGTCGCTCCCCTTACATAATCATCCCATTCGCTAAGAGGCTTTGAACCGTCTATAAAGGAAAGGAAGTTTTCATTAATGTATGTGATAACATCGGACTGGATCGCGTTGAGTTCCTCGCTCTGCTCATCGGTCAGCTTAAGGCTGGAAGGCCAATCATATTCACCGCTGTAGGTGGGATCTGCCCATGTAACCTTCATCATATTGAGGAACCTCTCGCCGCCATCATAAGCATAGCTTCTGACGTGCTGCTCTATCCCGCAGTCCACAAGGCTGTTCATGCCATGCATGACCATAACCCAGGCCGCACCAAGACCGTCAGGATTGCTTATGACGAAATCGGTAAGGCGGATTTCGCCGGCTTCATTATAATCCCATGTATGGCCCTGCACACCATAGCTGGCAAAGAAGGAACCTTCTGGGCTGTAGAAATAATCGCAATAGGTTACAGCAAGGGGAACATTCTCGCAATTTGCGCTGATATTCACGCTTCCGTAAGAGAAGTGCATTACCTTGCCGCCGATCTTGAGTATCTGGTCTTCGGTCTTTCTGACTTTTGGCAGCGCATCCCACCGCGCGTCCGGATCGGTCGATGCCGCTTCATAAGCAGCTATCTCGCCCGGGCTGAAAGGAACATATCCGGTTACGCCCGTCGTTATTTGCGGTGTAAGCACCTGAGTTGAAGTCGCTCCGGTCCAGGAGGGATCAATAAGCTTTTCATTATACCATTTTGCAAGCATCTCAACCGCTTCATAGTCCTCGGGCTGGGACAGTGTAAAAGTCGGAGTTCCGTCAACAAGCTTTATGGTAGGAAGTGCTGAATCGGTTACCATCAATACCGTATCATAACCGGCTGAAATCATACCGCCCATAAGCTCAATGGTGCTGAACATCTCCATCGGCCACTCAACATCAAGCTCATTCTTAAAACGGGTCAGCATCTCGTACACATCATCGTAGGTCTTGACATTCATGGGGTCAATACCCAGCTTATCGAGCCAGTCTCCTCTGGCGCAGTAGTTCATACCCATCATGGGCTCTTCAATCATTGCGCTAAAGCCAAATATAGTCTCTTCATCATAGAAAATGGTATTGTATACGTCTATGTCATCAAAACGAACTGCCTGATACATATAGTTGGGCATATAGTCTTTATATTCATAGAGGTTTACAAAATACTCATCCTCAATTGCACTTTTCGGAGAGCCGGGATAAAAATACATAGCCTGAGACACAAGGTCTGTCAGGTCATCGGAGTTAAGCATAACCGAAAAGTTTTCTCCCCTTGTTTCGGACGGAACAATTACATACTCAATATTCACGCCGGTTCTGTTTCTAAGCTCCGCCTGATATGGCATTTCGCCAAAGCCGTCTTCGGGTATAAACTGGGGAGTGAAGCAGGTAGTCCAATAGGTAAATATCTCATCCTCTACCGTGCTCAAAGGAAGGTTGTATGTATATGAGCCGGTGGGGAAGCCATTATCATCTACCTCGTAGTCTCCAATCGCAAAATTATAAGGCGAATCCGGATCTTGGGTTATAACCGGATTTTCATCGCCCGGTTTGTCGCTTGCTGTGGGGGTTTTTGTTTCCGTATTCCCGCTGCCGCAGGCGGCAAACAATGCTACAACAAGCAAAATTGCCAGGGTTAGTGCTAGTTTCTTCTTCATTTTCTCTCCTTAGGTTTAAATATTGACGATCGTCTGATATTTTTTCTACAGCTGAGATTAAGTTGTATAATATATTATTCTTAAATCTATGTCAATACAATAATAACAAATCTCACACTTCATTTTTGTTTATATTGCATAAACAGTCAATATATTGAAATATTTCAGGAATGCTATTCCAGACAAAGAAAAAGCAGGTATAATACCTGCTTGATATACTCCACGTCCTGCCATATTAGGCTATATTGTGCGCAACTGGAAAGTCGGCAACCGTCTGACAGTTACCGACTTTCCAGTTTTATCAAGTTATCTTTGAATTATATACCTAAAAGTCTCCGTGCTTGGCGATAAAGGCATCGTATGCTTCCTGGAATATTGCCTGACAAGCATCAAGTCCGATTGCTTTTGCCTCAGCCACATATGTATCCCACTCACTGAGAGGCTTGGAGCCATCAACAAATGAAAGGAAGTTTTCACCTATATATGTGACTACATCTGCCTGAACTTTATTGAGCTCTTCGCTTTGCTCATCAGTAAACTTGAGGCTGGTCGGCCAATCGTACTCGCCCGAGTAGTTCGGCTCTGCCCATGTAACCTTCATCATATTGAGCAGTCTTTCTCCGCCGTCGTAAGCATAGTTTCTGGTGTGCCATTCAATA
This sequence comes from Clostridiales bacterium, assembly GCA_012520295.1. Lineage (GTDB taxonomy): Bacteria > Bacillota > Clostridia > Oscillospirales > Oscillospiraceae > JAAYOP01. The sequence continues at coordinate 7,160 of JAAYOP010000053.1, forward strand.
CCAGGATCAACAAAGCTGTTGAGAGCGTTCATTATCATGACCCAGGCTACTCCCAGACCGTCTGGATTTCTTAGAACAAAGTCTGTTAAGCGGATTTCGCCGTCTTCATTATAGTCCCAGGTGTGTCCCTGAACGCCATAGCTGGAGCTGAAGGAGCCCTCGGGGCTATAGAAATAATCGCAGTAGGTCACAAGGAGAGGAATGTTTTCGCATGTGGCGCTGATGCTGTTGCTTCCGTAAGAGAAGTGTCCGAGCTTGCTTCCCAGTTTAAATGCCTGGCCTTCGTACTTTCTCACTTTCTTCAGTGCCGCCCACTCAGCATCAGGATCGCTTGCTGCATCCTCAAAGCCCTTTATTTCTCCTGGGTTGAAGGCAACATAGCCTGTTTCTCCGTTTAATATCTGAGGAGTAATATCCTGGTTTGTTGAAACCGAGGTCCACGCCGGATCAATGAGTCCTTCCTCCAGCCATGACTTGATAAGGACAAGTGCCTCATAGTCTTCCTGTTGGGTGAGTGTGAAGGTCGGCACGCCATCCACAATTTTAATTGTCGGGAGGGCTTGGTCGCTGACAAACATGGCGGTATCATAACCTGCGAATATCATGGCTGCCGTCGGCTCGACAGTTTTAAATATCTCCATCGGCCACTTTACATCCAGTTCATTTTTAAAGCGGGTGAGCATTTCATGAACATCGTCATAGGTTATAATATCATCGGGATCCATATCCAGTTTTCTTAGCCAGTCAGCTCTTGCACAATAGTTCATGCCCGGCATCGGCTCTTCAATCATTGTATAGAAAGCCAATATGGTTTCTTCATCATAGAATATAGTGTTGTAAACATCTATATCATCAAAGCGTACTGCCTGATACATGTAGTTGGGCATGTAGTCCCTGTAATCAATGAGGTTTACAATATAGGCATCTTCTATTGCGCTCTTGGGCGGGCCTGACCAATAGAATCCGAAGCCGGATATCAAGTCACTGAGGTCGTCGGAGTTAATCATAACCGAGAAGTTCTCCATCATGGCCTGGCTGTTAATAACCTGGTACTCGATATTAACTCCGGTTTTTTCCCTTGTATGCCTCTGATACGGCATTTCACCAAATCCCTCTTCAGGTATAAACTGAGGGGTATAACAGGTCATCCAATATGTAAACACCTCATCCTCCACAGTACTGAGAGGAAGGGTATATTCGTATGAGCCTGTGGGAAAACCTCTTTCGTCTACTTCATAATTTCCAACGGCAAAATTATACGGAGAATCCGGTTTTTCGGTTTCATCCGGGATTTCATCGCCACCAATATCATCCCCGGTCTGTCCGGTCGGCGGAGCAGTTGTTGTGGTCTTACCGCCACCGCCGCAGGCTGCAAACAGGGTGACAATTAGCAGCATCGCGAGTATCAGAGCTAATTTCTTTTTCATTTTTTTCTCCTTTCTTTTGAATAGTAGTGCTCGTGTTTGTGCTCAATGCACTGAAAAAATAGCTTACTGCAGTAGTTTTATAAAAAACAGCTTACTGCAGTAGTTTTATTTTTATGATTAGTATATATATAGTTTAATACTTTGTCAATATAATATAAACATTTTTTCGTCATTTTTAATAAAGTTGCAGCATATCTATTTGTGGGAAATGTACTATTATTTTACACCGCCTGTAAGACAAAGGGAGAAGACCGAAGTCCTCTCCCTTTCAGTATTTCAGACAATACCCTTTACTCAGAGCTCTCTATCAGGCCGTAACCACCGTCTTTTCTTTTATAGACAACGGCAAAATTATCATTGTCATCCTGATTTTTAAATACAAAAAATTCATGCTCCAGCAGATTCATTTGGAGTATAGCTTCTTCAACCGACATGGGTTTTATAAAAAAACGTTTTGTACGAACAATTTCAAACTCACGTTCCTCATCTTCATATGGCTGAGGGCGAAATGCTGGAGGTTTTTCCTTTTCAAGAGCCCCTTCTCTGAGTCTCTTTTCCAGTCTTGTCTTGTATTTTCGTATCTGGCGCACTATAGCTGCCACAGCGGAATCTATCGTTGCATACATATCACTTGTTGACTCACTTACCCTGAAATACATTCCATTGTTTTTTACCGTTACCTCCGCCTTGTGTCGGCCACGCTCAATGGAAAACGTAACATATGCCACTGATTCACCCTTGAACATTTTATCCAGTTTACTGATCTTTTTCTCTGCGTAGTTTCGCAAATCGTCTGTGATTTGAACCTTTTTTTCTGTGAATATAAACTTCATAGCGTTTATCCCCCTTCGCAGTTCATTCCGGACTGTACCGGAACATTAGCATAACAGCTTAAAATAACTATGTAGATCTACGTACCACAGACGCGAAGCGGCTGTAGTATAGTGGCATCTACGCCGGTGTCCCTTGGGGCAAGGCGGTCGCGCCATTGATAATATATTGATAATATTATATCATATTTGAAAAAGATTTGAATTCATTCTTAAAATTTATTAAATGATTTCCACGATCTGTCCAGTTGCGCGGCAGCCTATATTTATCACACAGGGCAGCCCGGCAATATTAGTTAAATTGCGTGGATATTTACAACCAAAGCGGTGTCCTCACATAAAAGGGGCGACCGAACTGAGCGCCTATCTGAAAATTCTCTGCAATATCCTCCAGAGCGCTTTTTGCCGTTTCGTTAGTTTCCGATTGAGCGCAGGCTTTAATAAGTCCCCTTTTATCCTCGGGTATCATCGTATTACCCATATGCAAGTCTTTCAACAAGCTCGGTAACTCGCCGTGTACTTATTTCTCTCATAATAACCCCCGGACCTGTGTATTTAGCCCTATTCGACAAAACTAGTTAATATATTCCGTTTTTTGCTATTTACATTTCCGTCCATATGTGTTATTGTTTAGTCACAGCTTATCCAATGGCGTAAGGCTTCGGCCGATAATTCAGGCCAGGCCCTGAGCAATGTTTTTCAGGGAAAAGCATTGTTCTAAGTTCATATCTTTATCCCACAACCCTATTTTGGGCGGATTGCGGCTTTTGTCCCGATCCGCTTCTTTTTTTAAAGGCTACCGGAATTCCGGCAGCCTTTGCTGCAAACAATATTATATCTATGACTATAATAAGGTTAGACTTTTATATGGGGAAGTTTAATAGCCTGAGTGAAATCTAAATCTGCCGTCCCGCCTGTTTCCCTTTGGAGCGTCTTGATGCCGGATTTCTTCTGTTTGAATACTGCTTTATGCCTGCAATCCTGCTGTCAGACTCCTGCAGGAACTGCTTTAGCTTATCTTCAAAAGATGTATTGTCGGCAGGCGGCGATCTGAAACTGCCGGTCGTTTCCGCAGAGCGATAAGATGCTGTACGATAATTTGTCGTCTTATCAAGTGGCTTTGATACCACAGCTGCGGACGAAGGCTCCTGTGCTTTTTTTATCGACAGATTTATCCTGCCGGCATCATCTATGCTGATAATTTTCACTTTGACATCCTGGCCTTCAGTTAAAAAGTCTTTTACTTCATTAACATAGGAGTGGGCAATTTCTGAAATGTGAACAAGACCCGATCTGCCTCCGGGGAGAGTTACAAAAGCGCCGAATTTCATAATCCCGGACACTTTCCCGTCAAGAATGGCTCCCACAACCAAATTCATTTAAAATTGTGTTCCTCCTTCGTAGCATTTAATTGCCAACATAGAATACTCTTTCCCCGGGGAGCTTCAAGCCCAACTTTTCCCTTGCTATGCTCTCAATTGTTTCGGGATCATTGCGGTGTTCAATTTCGTATTGCAGGGCGGAAATGGACGCGCTTTTTTCCTGGATTTGGTTCTCGATTTCCACCATATTCACTTCTGCTTCGTTTATTGACGTGCGCAGTTTGATTAAAGTCACCGTAGTGTATGCCACCAGAACCAGAACCACCACTTTTGTAAATAAACTTGCTCTTTTGTGTCTCATGGCGTGCCTCCTTACGGCCTCCGGCGCTTTTTCTCCACTTATCCAGGGGAACAGAAACTCTTTTATATATAATAAACCACTTTGACAAATAAATAAAGAGATTTTTTATTATTTTCTTTGTTTTTCCAAAAAACCTGTAAAGCCATACAAAAGGCATCAAAAGGCAATGTATCATGTAAATAATAAAGTCTGTCATTTTCGAAAGAAAGCCACCTATGACCCTGCTCAACAAAAAAAAGTACAGCAGACATCCTAAAACAATAAATACGAGCATGAAAAGTCTGAGCCTTCCTCCTCCAGGCCCATAACCTATAGCAAAAAAAGCAAACCCAACCGCGACGCAAAACAGCAGATCCAGTATATATCCGAAGGCGGCCGGCTTTAAACGCCTTCTTATAACTCCAAGAAAATCATACAGGATACCTGTGCCAAATCCGGTAGCAAGAGATATTATCATCTCCAGCTCCTGCTGCGCTATACCCAGCTCCATTTACTTAAACAATCTTGACCAAAAGCCACCGGTCCTGCCGTTTGTATCCTCATAGCTGAGACTGTCTACGGTTCCTTCTACGGACAAGTCTCCTCCGTCAATATTGAGCTTTTCGATATGAAGATCCTGTCCTCTGATCACAAGCAGTCCTCCGGTTGTATAGAGAATAATTGTATTCTCATCAAAGCTTTCCACGTCCTCAACACCTGTTAAGGTAAGCTTACGTCTCGCCTGAAGCGTAATGCTGCTGGGAACCTCGGGTTTTCTTATTTTTTCTTCAAAAACCATTATCTACACTCCTTCCTTGCTTAATTATATTTAGCGATATTTATAAATATGTAAGTTATGCCTATTGATAAAATATTCAGGTTTTAAAGCCTTCGACAAAAAACAACTTGACAACAATATTGAAATTGTGTATTATATGCACTGTTACCAATTTGTAATTGATTTTTTTCATATTGAAACAATAGATGCTGTTTTTTAAAATTATTTGTAACTAATTAAGTTGTTATTTGTTTTGAGGTGCTTATGGACGGACAGTATTTAAAGCAAATTATTGCTGATACAATAATATTCGGCTTTAATTCGCTGAAAAGTTCGGCTCTGAAAAATATACGGAACCTGAACAGGCATAACATAGGAAGGTTCCTATCTGTTATCTGTCTTTGCTCCGTGTTTATTATATCCGCAGCTAATATAAACTTCGCCTATGCTGTAAGCTATGATGGCGAAATCTTATGCTATGCCAGGGATTGGTCTAAGCTTCAGGTAGTAATAGACAAAGTTGAAAAGATCGCCTCCGAAGCTTTGGGATATGATTTCTCCCTTGATTCAGAATTGACGACCAGACTCTCAATTGGAAGCGAAACTACCACCGAGCATGACGAGCTGGAAACCCTTCTTCTTGACAGTATCCCTGAAATTAAATATCTCTATGCGGTATTGTTGGATGGTAATGTCATCTGCGCTTTTGAGGATAAGGATTCTGCGAATGCCGCTCTGGTAGGGCTGGTTAACGGATATATAACCGATAAAACAGTTGCAGTTGAGTTTGACGGCGAAGTAGCCATCGAACAAAAATATGTCAGCTCAGACCTCCTTGTTGACCAGGACTCTGCATTAAAATTCTTAGCTCCAAATATTAACGTCATCACACAGGAGCTTAAAACAGTAGAAGAGACAATTGCCCACGACACGGAATATGTTGAAGACAGTTCGTTGGTTGTAGGAAAGACCATAACAAAGAATGAAGGCATCAACGGAAGAGCGTTGGTGGAATATAAAACAACATGCGTTAACGGTGCAATTAAAACCACTGAGGCTGTTGAACATACCGTCATAACAGAGCCTGTTTCCGCTGTTATTTTGAAAGGAACCAGAGAAAAAATCTCTACGGGCGAGTATCAATGGCCATGCACTGGTGAAATCTCCTCCGGCTTCGGATATCGAAGTATAAGCATAGGCTCAAGATATCATAAAGGCATTGATATAGCAGACGATTATGGAACGGCAATATATGCTTCCGACGGTGGGATAGTAACGAAGGCCGAGTATTACTGCGGCTATGGAAAAATAGTTATAATTGAACACGACAACGGTGATTTGACATATTACGCACACCTAAGCAGTATGGATGTTGAGGTGGGGGATTTAGTAAATAAAGGCGACTGTATTGGAGCTATGGGAAGCACCGGAACAGCCTCCGGAACTCATCTTCACTTTGAGATACGCCCCGGTGGCGGAGAAGCTGTTGACCCTCTTACAATACTTCCCTGAACACCACTAATAGCATTTTAAAAAGCATTCAGCCATGTTTTCGGCTGAATGCTTTTTTGTCATTATGCTTTATATTACCTAATACCTGCTGAACAATTCAAAAACGCATTTATTCGGTGGACATTACTTGCTTTTGCTGTCCCTCGACAAGCTTCTTTTGTTTTTTTTATAATTCCGGCTTATCATATTCTCAACAGGAATAGAGGTGAAATAGATGCCGCGACTAAAGAAACGGGGACTTTTTGAGAGCCAGCGAATTATATTTGTCCCCGTGGATGATATAAAACCTAATCCTATGCAACCTCGGCGTTTTTTTGATCAGGATTCACTAAAGGAGCTGGCTGATAGTATATCTCAATACGGGATACTCCAGCCTCTGAATATAAGAAAAACAGGAAAGACATACGAACTGGTGGCCGGAGAGCGAAGGCTGAGAGCGGCCAAGCTGGCCGGCCTTACCACCGCCCCCTGCATAGTAATCGAAACAGACATGGAGGAAGCCTCGCTTATCGCCATGGTAGAAAACTTACAAAGGCGGGATCTGGATTTCATAGAAGAGGCCGAAGGACTGGCCCAACTTATAAAAACCTATGGCATAAGCCAGGAAGAAACGGCCAGGCGGCTCGGAAAATCCCAATCGTCCATAGCCAACAAGCTGAGGATCCTCAAGCTCTCTCCCGAAGTTCTTTTTTTTATCCGTGAGACTAAGCTCACCGAAAGACACGCCCGGGCGCTGCTTCGACTTAAAACAAATGAAGAGCGGTTGACCTGTCTCAATCATATCGTCAATAACCGGCTCAATGTCTCGAAAACGGAAGAATACATAGAGTCATATTTGAACAAACTGTCCGGCAATGAAAAGCAGGCAAAGCAAAATAAAAAGAAGGAAACCCAGTTTATAATAAAAGATGTACGGATATTCTTAAATACCGTGACTCGTGGTCTGGATATGATGAAACAATCCGGAATTAATGCCCAATACGGTAAAAACGAGACGGAAACGGATATTGTAGTTACTATCAAAATCCCGAAAAAGAAGAGCTCATGAGATAAAATTGTTCAATTAGATACTATACCGGGATGTTCAAATTTGAACATCCCGGCTGTTATTCCATCAATTTTAACTTGTTTAAAGCTCTGTTAAAATACTCCGGCAGTTCCGAGGTAAACTCCATGGATATCCTGCTTGAGGGGTGCAGGAATTTAATTGCCCTAGCGTGAAGGCACTGGCTGTCGAGTCCCAGCTCGTTTTTTTTCCGGCCATATACAGGATCTCCCGCCACAGGATGGCCAATATGGGCCATATGCACCCTAATCTGATGGGTTCGGCCGGTCTCCAGAATACATCTGACATGGCTGTAGCCTCGGTACTGGGCAATAACCTCATAATGTGTAATGGCTTCCCGGGAGTTTTTATCCGTTACCGCCATCTTTTTTCTGTTGGTCATACTGCGTCCTATAGGGGCATTAACCGTCCCCTCCGGGTCTCTCATTCTTCCAATTACAATAGCTTCATATATCCTTGACAGGCTTCTGTCGGCAAGCTGACTGCTTAGACTCATGTGGGCAGAATCGTTTTTTGCTGCCAGCATGAGCCCGGATGTATCCTTGTCAAGTCTATGCACAATTCCACGCCTCATCTCACCGCCGATAACGGACAGCCTGTCTCCGCAGTGATGGATAAGAGCATTTACCAGCGTTCCCTCCGGATGTCCCGGCGCTGGATGTACCACCATCCCTTTTGCTTTGTTTATGACTATAATATCCTCGTCTTCGTAGATTATGTCCAGCTTGATATCCTGCGGCCTGAGCTCCAATGGGACCGGTTCAGGCATCTCAACTTCTATCGTCTGCCCCTCATTTACCCTGTGGTTTTTCTTTAATACTCTGTTTGAGGATTTTACATGTCCGCTTTCAATAAGCTTGGTTGCTGCGCTTCTGCTCAATCCGTCAACCCTTGCCGCAAGGAAAACATCAAGCCTTGTTCCCGCTTCCTCAGGCTCCGGAATTATCCGGATCATAGCCCTTCTCCTTTCCCGCGGCCAGGTCATGTCTGTCATTTTGGGCATGGTTTAAATCTGCTTCGACTGCCAGGTCAAGACCGATATCGTAGTCCAGTTTATACTCGTCTTCAGCTTCCCCGTTTCCTTTCGTATCATACAGATGGCTACCGGTGTTGTTAAAGATAACAAATATGCAAAACATAATGGCCCCGCATGTGATAAATATATCGGCCACATTGAACACGGCGAATTTAACGAATATAAATTCAAACATGTCCACCACATAGCCCATGTCTATTCTATCCAGAAAATTTCCCAAGGCTCCGCCCAGAACCATGGCCAGAGCGATATTGCCGAACCTGCTTTTTATAGGCTTTATAATCAGCCCAAGCAGAGCCGCCGCGCAAAATAAAGCGGTGATTATTATAATTATGGGCAGCATACCCTGAAATCGACTGAAGGCGGCCCCTGTATTCTGAACATGAGTCATCTTTATTATACCTGGCAAAAGAACTGTTTCGGAGCCTGGCGGTATATTGGCGACAACCCAGCCCTTGAGCAGCTGGTCGGCCGCTATTATTACCGCCGATAGCAATATATAAATCATAACAACCTTCCATTTTCAAGCAGTAATCAACCCGCCGGGACAATTCCTGATATAAGCATGGAATTTTAATGCTTACTGTATTCGCTTCACAACCTGCGTACACCTTGGACAAAGCTCGGAATGGCCGGTATCACTGCCCACATTCTCATCGTGAGTCCAGCAGCGGGCGCATTTTTTTGCCTGGGACGGTCTCACGCTCACCACCACGTTTTCAAATTCGCCGCGATGTCCTTCTCCCTCTCCCACTGTCATTGTGACCTTTGATACAATAAACAGCTTTCTCAGATCAAATCGTGACAATTCTTCAAGGATGCCGGCATCCTTGAAATAGAGCGTAATATCTGCATCGAGGGACTTGCCCACAAGCTTTTCGGTCCTTGCCAGCTCAAGAGCCTTATTGACATCGTCTCTGAGCTTTAATAAACGCTCCCAACGGAGAGCCGCTTTTTCGTCAAACACATATTCCGCTCTTGTCTCAGGCATCGGATTGAACATTACGCTGTCCGTATCTACGCCCTTGTGATGGGGCATAGCCTGCCAGATTTCCTCGGCTGTAAAGGACAGTATAGGTGCCAGCATTCGTACCATGCTGTCAAGTATTCTGTACATTACGGTCTGCGCGCTCCTTCTTGAGGGGTCGTCCTTTTCCTCGCAGTAAAGCCTGTCTTTTATTATGTCAAGATAAAAGCTTGACATATCCACAGCGCAGAAATTGTGTATGGCATGATATATCAGATGAAATTCATATTTTTCATAAGCATTGCGAACTTTCTCAATCAGGCCATTCAGACGAACCAGCGCCCACTTGTCCAGCTCAGGCATATCCTCAAACTCAATCTGACTGTCCGGATCAAACCCGTAGAGATTGCCCAGTATAAATCGGGCGGTATTTCTTATTTTTAAATATATATCTGAAAGCTGCTTGAATATTTTATCGGATACCCTTACATCCGCCCTATAGTCCGAGGAGGCAACCCATAGTCTAAGAAGATCGGCTCCATATTTGTTAATAAGATCCTCAGGCGGGATAACATTGCCAAGAGATTTGTGCATGGCCTTCCCCTCACCGTCCAGGGTCCAGCCGTGAGATAAAACCGCTCTGTATGGCGCCCGTCCCTTTACAGCAACAGACGTCAGAAGAGAGGATTGGAACCAGCCTCTGTATTGGTCGGAGCCTTCCAAGTATAAATCAGCAGGCCAATGGTTTTTATTGTTTCTCTCCAAAGAAGCTATGTGAGAAGAGCCCGAGTCAAACCAGCAGTCAAGCGTGTCGGTTTCCTGGGTGAATTCATCATTGGCTCCGCAGTGGGGGCATTTGAAAGTTGGGGGCAGTATCTCATTTGCTTTCATGTCATACCATGCATTTGAGCCCTTTTTGCCAAAAAGCTCGGAAACTATTTCTATGGTCTCCGAATTGCACACCGGATTTCCGCAGGTCGAGCAATAAAACACAGGAATGGGCAGCCCCCAGTGGCGCTGACGGGATATGCACCAGTCCGCCCTGTTTTTAATCATATTTGTTATGCGTTCCTTACCCCATTCGGGCATCCATGTGACATTTTCACATGCCTCAACAGCGGCTTCCTTAAACGCATCAACCGAGCAAAACCACTGGTCGGTGGCCCTGTATATGATAGGCTCTTTACAGCGCCAGCAATGGGGATACTGGTGGGCTATTACCTCAGAGGCCAGCAGGGCGTTTACACCCTCAAGCTCATCCAGAATAGCCTGGTTTGCCTTTGAGTAATACATACCTGCAAATTTACCGGCTTCCTCGGTCATAATGCCCCTGGAATCCACAGGCACTATAACACCGATATTCGTTTTTCCGCTGTCATCATAAGCACGACATACCGTAAAGTCCTCCATACCGTGTCCTGGTGCGGTATGCACGCAGCCCGTACCGGCATCAAGGGTCACATGGTCTCCAAGGAGAATAACGGATTGCCTGTCGTACAGGGGATGCTTTGCCGTCATAAGCTCAAACTCCGTGCCAGGGAGCTTTCCGATTATCTCATAGCTGTCCAGCCCGGCTGCCTCTGCGACAGGCTCAACAAGCTCTTCAGCTATGATATAGACATCCCCTGAAGGCTCTTTTACAAGAGCGTATTCAAAATCACCGTTAAGGGAAATCGCCAGATTGCCCGGAAGCGTCCAAGGCGTAGTGGTCCATATTATAAAATATGTTTTTTCAGGGTTGCAGATACTGCTCAGCTTGCCATTATCGTCTATAAGCTTAAATTTTACATATATGGAGTGACACTTGTCATCTTCATACTCAATCTCAGCTTCAGCCAGGGACGTCTCATCATGGGTGCACCAGTATACAGGCTTCAGTCCCTTGTAAATATACCCCTTTTCGTACATTGCGCCGAAGACTTTTACCTCAAGGGCTTCATATTCGGGGTCCATTGTCAGGTAGGGATGCTCCCAGTCTCCAAGTACCCCGAGTCTCATAAACTGCTTTTTTTGTATCTCCACGAAGTCCGCTGCAAAATCCCGGCATGCATCACGGAATTCCGATACAGACATCTTCTTTCTATCCAGTTTATTTTTCTTTATAATGGCACTTTCGATGGGCATGCCATGATTATCCCAGCCGGGAGTAAAGGGAGAGCAGTATCCTGCCATGTTCCTGTACCGGACAATAAAGTCCTTGAGCACCTTATTCATGGATGTGCCCATATGAATATGACCGTTTGAAAAAGGAGGACCATCATGAACAACGAATAATGGCTTTTTCTTATTCTTTTCAATGAGCTTGCCGTAGATATCCTTCTTGTACCATTCCTCAAGCATGCCCGGCTCTCTCTTTGGAAGCCCCGCACGCATTGGAAACTCGGTTTTCGGTAAGTTTAATGTGGCATTGTAATCCTGGGACATTGTCTGTATCTTCCCTCCATAATCTAATCCTTTATTATACCCGAAAAGCTGTCTCATTTTTAATTGAGACAGCCTCGCACAGTTTTCTTGTAACAATAATTTTATTTTACAATAAAATTATTTGCTTCAAAAACGCTTTATTACTCCTCGCGTTCATAATTTGTGCCAAATTGCAGATTTCTGATGTTGAATTTCTCCTCTGTCTTCTCTTTTTTTGAAGCCTTTTTGTTTACAGGAGTGAAAACCTTCGCATCCCCGTCAAACTCATCCTCCTGCATATTCCCCTTCACATCTCCAAACCCGGTTTCTTCAATATCTATAAAATCATCCTGCCGGCTAACGCTTTCCGAATCTTCGGACCGTATTGTGTTTTCGTATATTTTTGCAACGGAATCCTCAATGGTTTTCGCCGTCTCGCTTAACTTTTCCTCCTGATTTGCCGGCTGTTCCGCTTTTGGGGGCTCAGGCTCCTTTTCCTTTTCAATTTTTACCATAAGTTTTCCGATGCTTGAAAGGAACTCCATGTGCCTTCTGCACACCTCATCGGAGGCTGACACAAAGTCTGCGGTGGCCTTTTTGGCTGCTTCAAGCCTTAGCTCTTCCTTTTCTATCTCTATTCGCAGCTCTTCGATTTTGCTTCTGGCGGCCGCCTCAGCTTCCTCTACCATACTGCGGCTCTTGTTTGTTGCTTCGTCAACAATTTCTTTGGACATTTTCTGAGCAGTCAGAAGTGCCATCCTCATGGCATCCTCAGTGGAACGATATTCCTCAACCTTTTCAACAAGCACCTTCAGCTTATTCTTCAGCTTCGCGTTTTCATAGTACAGCGAACTGTAATCCTCCAGCAAAACCTCGAGGAAATCATCAACAGCCGCCATATCGTATCCGCCAAATAACGCCTTGGTAAACTCTTTGTTTTTTATATCCTGAGGAGTCAGCACGCCCAACCATCCCTTTCTTTGCACATAAGCTTCACAGTATCAGTAAATATACATATTTTGCTGTGAAACGGTATGCGAATATATATTACCGCTCAAAGCCGTTAGCCGCATATTTCAGGTACCGTACCACCGAGCTTAAAAATATAAACCATTGTTTTCGAGCTCATCTATAAGATCGCCGAGTATATCTACATTATACGGTGTGATTATGTAGGTGCTCACCGCTACTCTTTTTATTTTGCCGTCCTGCGCATAGGCTACGCCGCTGAGAAAATCCAGTATTCTCCTGGCAATATCCTTGTTTGTAGATTCCAAATTCAGGACAACTGTTCTCTTGTCTCTTAGATGATCGGCTATCTCAGCTGAGTTTTCAAATCGCTCAGGCTTAACCAGAACCACCTGCAGCTGCGTTGTCGCATGGATGTTGACTACCTTGTTGCGCCTGTCCTCTTCATCAATCGACCTGTGAGAAACTGCCGCAGGTCTGTGGGGTACTGGTATCCTCTCCCGCGCCTTAGGTGTGAAATCTTCATAATCGTCGTCATCGTCATAAGGCCTTGCCAGCCTTTTAAGTTCGTCTAAAAGTCCCATTTGAAACTCCATTCCGCCGGGCAGCCTACACTCTGCTGCCAAATATGGCTGTTCCTATTCTTACCATATTCGAACCCGATATTATAGCATCGGTAAAATCGCCGCTCATACCCAGCGATAGATAATTCATATGAATATTATCGTATCTTTTTTGCTTTATGTCAACATAAAGCTTATTCATTTTCTCAAAATATATCCTGTTGTCCCCTTTTTTAAGCGCAATTGGGGGTATTGCCATCAGTCCCTTGATATTTATTCCTGTATATGTCTTTGCCAAATCAATTATTTCCTCAATCTGTTCGGGCAAAAAACCCTTTTTTTGAGGTTCCTTTCCTATATTCACCTGAAGCAAGATGTCCTGACAGATACCATACATTTTTGCTCTTTTATCGATCAGTTTAATGAGCTCAAGGGAATCCACTGATTGAATTAAATCGCATTGGCCAACGACATGCTTGACCTTGTTTTTTTGAAGATGCCCAATAAAATGCAAAGGGGTGCCCTCATATGCCCCCTGGCTTATTTTGCTGACCATCTCCTGTACCCTGTTTTCGCCAACGGCATCAACACCTGCTGCAACTGCTTCTCTGATAAGCTCGGGGGTTTTCGCTTTTGATGCCGCTATAAGTTTTATTTCATCCGGGTTCCGCCCTGCTCTCAGAGCGGCCTGGGCAATCATATCTCTAATTCTTTTTATATTGTCACAAATCCTCAAGCTAATCCTCCATAGTACTACCTGCAGATAAATTGATAATAAATGGGAAATGAAGGTGTTGCCGGTTATCGGGCAGCCCTTTTACCTGTCAATCTCCATTTTACTATTTTAACAGAATCTCCATGGAACCTCCTAACGGCCCACGACCTTGCCGTCATAAAGGTTCTTGGCGCTGACTATAATGGAATCTCCGATTCGGAGTGCATCTGTTCTTTCATTGTCGACAGCTACCAGGTAAAAGCCCTCAAACTCATATATTATGTTGATTGTTTTCTTCTCCATGCGGGGTCCCGTCACAACATATACACATTCATCGCCGTTTTCGTCAAGACGTACTGCCTTTTTGGGTACCTTAATCCCGCTGTACACTGCCTTGAGAATTTCGGCGGACTGTCTGCGCATGCTTATGGTATCGGCAAGGGCATAATCACATGAAAACACCACAACACAAGCTCCGTTTTCAATATCGCTTATGCTTTCAACCACCATATCCAGCTGCCGGTTATAATATTTCCCAAAAATCAGGCGGGCCGTACCTCCGATGGATAGGTTTTTTGCTTCTCCGGCTTTAATAATTGCCGCGTAATACCATTTTATACCCCGCACAATCTTCCCTATCACATTGTTTTGGGCCACACTGTCCTCTTCAAGTAACGCGGATAATTCGACACAGGTGAGGTCCGTCAAATCGTCAGGTGAAATGTGCTCAAACCCGTCAACATTCACCGTAAACAGGCCTGAATAGGGCGCGGTTATTTTCCCCGCCCCATTCGAGTGCTCGGTACCCAGCTCAGAAAGCCTGTGGTTAAGTTCCGATAAGGATTGCTCAATCTCCGCCCCATTACTGCCATCAAAAAAGGCAAGAGTCCTTAGATTTAAAGACATGGCTTCCAAAGACGCCAGCCGGCGTCCCTGAACATTCTTTTTCATCTCCACAATCCCTTTTTTCAGCTGGTTTTTCAGCTGTAGCTGATCATTTGTATCCAATTCCCTGCCGAAGCTTTCGAGGTATTCAATCTGAGCTTTAATATTGCGTATCTCCACGGCTCTGTCAAAATCCCTCTGGCTGGAATATGTATATGCAATTATACCGTTGTTGGAAAGCCGTTTTGCCTCCTGGGCCGCAACATAGACTGTTTCATATTCGGTTCGGATGGGAATCTCATCCCTGACCAGTATCCCTTCCACATCCGTACTGTCATATATCGTATGAGAGACCGCTGTGGTTGTTGTAAATGGATTTTCGATGGAGTTGTATAAGTAGACTCCAATATACGCAAGTACCGCAATAAAAAACAATGCCGTTACAACTCTGAAAGCTAAATTGCCGCGCCTCATGGAGTCCTCCTGAATAGTTTACAGTTCAGTTCTCTTCGTCCTCCGGTTCGGGGAAACTGATGGGATACACTGGAATGATTGTAGAGATCGCATGCTTATAAATAAGCTGCTGTTTGCCTTCACTGTCCAGCACCACGGTGAAATTATCAAATCCTGTTACCACTCCCCTGAGCTGGAAGCCGTTCATTAAGAACATTGTGAGAGGAATTCTGTTTTTCCTCGCCTGGTTGAGAAAGGTATCTTGCAAATTGATGTTCTTCTGCATTTTTTAAACATCCTTTCAAAGCCTGTCCATGGGGACAAGAACTCTTTATGGTTTTTTTATCCTTCAGTGTTGCTTGTTAAAGTATACCATAATCTTCTACGAATTTTGTCGAACAGTGACAAGCTTTCTGATATTCAGGCCCATTTTCCCATATAATCCAGTTGATGCCGCGTTTTCCCTTGAGCCAGGAAATCTGACGTTTGGCATATCTTCTTGACTGCTGCTTGATGGTTTCCACAGCTTCATCCAGTGACATCTCACCATCAACGTATGCGACTATCTCTTTGTACCCGATTGCTTGCATGGCTGTGCTGTTTCTGCTTACCCCCGAGGCCAAAAGAGCCTTTACTTCATCCACAAGCCCATTGGCAATCATATTATCTGCTCTTTTATTTATCCTCTCATACAGTTCTTTTCTGTTTTTGTAATTCAGCCCAATCCACAGAGCATCATATACGGGTTTTCTCATCTTTGACTCCAGATTGTGGGCGGATATTGTCTTTCCGGTGCTATAGTATACCTCCAATGCTCTTACAATTCGCTTTTTATCGTTTATGTGCAGCCTCCCTGCACTCTCGGGATCACATTTGGAAAGCAGATCAAACATTGCCTGGGCGCCTTCCCTGTCATACCTTTCGGAAAATTCCTTTCTCAGCTGAGGATTTGAGCCCATAAAGCTCCTTGAATATAAAAGGGAATCAATATACAGGCCTGTACCACCGACTATAAAAGGAATTTTCCCCCTTTTTATAATATTATCGACAATTTCCGAGGCTTCCTTAACGAAACGGGCGGCTGAATAGCTTTCCGTGGGTTCAACCGTGCTGATCAGGTGGTGGGGCACCCCGTCCATCTCCTGTGTATCGGGTGTTGCCGTGCCGATATCCATGCCCTTATATACCTGCATTGAATCGGCGGAAATAATCTCCCCACCATATTTTTTTGCCAGCAGAATACCCAGCCTGGTTTTTCCGGTTGCTGTGGGTCCGGTTATTACAATTACTTTGGGCAACTCATCCTTTTTCAATCTGTCCACCCTAATTTCTGAGGGAGTTAAGGGGCGCGGGAATTCTTCCGCCCCTTGAGATAAAAGCATCTGATGAGAATTGGTTTACAGGCATAACAGAGGCTTTGCCCAAAAGCCCTCCAAAATCAACGCTGTCCCCCACAGTTTTACCCGGAACAGGTATGATCCGAACCGCTGTTGTTTTGTTGTTGATAACTCCAATGGCCGCTTCATCGGCTATTATTGCTGATATTGTGCCCGCAGGGGTATCTCCGGGAACAGCAATCATATCAAGTCCGACTGAGCATACGCATGTCATCGCCTCCAGTTTATCAATGGACAGCGAACCCCGATTGACGGCCCTTATCATGCCCGCGTCCTCGCTTACCGGTATAAAAGCGCCCGACAATCCTCCCACATGACCGGAGGCCATGACCCCGCCTTTCTTAACAGCATCATTGAGAAGGGCAAGGGCCGCGGTAGTGCCATGGGTTCCGACGCTCTCAAGACCCATTTCTTCAAGAATATCCGCAACACTGTCACCGATGGCGGGTGTCGGAGCAAGGGAGAGATCCACCACACCAAAGGGGACGCCAAGCCGCTTGGAGGCTTCCCTGGCCACAAGCTGACCCATGCGCGTAATCTTGAACGCGGTCTTTTTAATCGTCTCCGCAACCACGTCGAAGGGTTCCCCCGCACAGGATTTCAGGGCCATATGAACGACTCCCGGTCCGCTTACACCCACATTGATAACACACTCAGGCTCCCCGGTTCCGTGAAAAGCGCCTGCCATAAAAGGGTTATCCTCTACCGCGTTTGCAAAAACCACCAGTTTTGCGCATGCGATACCGCCAGCTTCACTTGTAGCATGCGCGCATTTTAATATGGTTTCTCCCATAAGCCTGACCGCATCCATATTGATCCCCGCTCTGGTTGTGGCCACATTCACGCTGGAGCAAACCCTTTCGGTGCGGGCCAGAGCTTCCGGAATGGAGGCTATGAGTTTCCTGTCTCCTTTGGTAAATCCCTTGTGGACAAGGGCGGAAAAGCCTCCAATAAAATTAACTCCAACCTCTTTTGCTGCCCTTTCCAGAGCAAGAGCAAAAGGCACAAAATCGTCCCCATCGCTGCTCTCTGCCACAAGTGCCAGCGGAGTTACCGAGATTCTTTTATTTACTATGGGAATACCAAATTCCCGCTCAATCTCTTCACCCGTCTCGACAAGCCTGCCGGCCAGAGTCGTTATCTTATCATATATTTTATCACAGCTTTTCTTGATATCGGGATGGGAACAGTCTCTCAGTGATATTCCCATTGTAATTGTCCTAATATCAAGGTTCTGCTGGTCTATCATCTCTATCGTCTGGAGTATTTCCCCGATATTTATCACATCAACCATCCATTCATGTAGGGTAAACTATAAGACACGATAAAGCCTGAACCTATATGCGGTGCATGGCCTTAAAAATATCCTCACGCTGAATGCGAACTGAAAGCCCTTCCCGCTCACCTTCCTCATTTAAAACGCGGGTCAGCTCCGCAAAGGTCTTTTCACACCCGGATAAGTCCACCAGCATCATCATGGTGAAATACTCCTGGAGTACTGTCTGACTTATATCCAGCACATTGACACCGTTTTTCGCCAACACTGAACATATGGCAGCGATTATTCCCACTCTATCCTTACCGATAACCGTTACTATCGCTCTCATTTATATCCGTCCATTCCGTACAGTTACTGATGATATTATCTATGGTTATAAGGTTAATTCGTCCAGAGACATGCCGAAAGCCGGCATAAATTTTTCCATAAAATATTTGACCTCGGGCATATCAAGGCTATCGAGAATTTTCTTTATCTGCATTTCGGCAGACTTAAATTCCTCATTTCCCGCCTTGCGCTCTTCAACACATTTTATATAGGCTGACAGCTTGTCGGCAGCCTTGACCAGCCTCTTTATATTCTCATCCCTGCAATCAAGGAGTTCCTTGTAGCTCCCGGTCAGCTCGTCCGGCAAAAGTTCAAGCAGCTTTTGCCCGGCCAGGTGCTCCACCTGTTTATATGCCTGCATAATTTCCGGGTTATAGTATTTGACGGGGGTAGGCATATCCCCGGTTATAATCTCGGAGGCATCATGAAAAAGTGCCACGGCAGCAACCCTGTCCGGGTCCGCATCCATTCCGAAAACATCTCGTCTTATTACCGCAAGAGCATGGGCAAGGACAGCGGTCATATGAGAGTGCTCCTGTATATTCTCCTCATAGCTGTTCCTCATAAGCCCCCAGCGCTTTATGAGCCGCATGCGTGCAATCAGCGCATAAAAGCTTGCTGCCATTGTCCCTTTACCTCCATCCCGGCTCTTTTCCCCTGATGAATTATTAGTATATCATAAAACATGATATTTGTAAAATATTTGAATTTATTTTTTTGAACGCCTTAGATTTTTGAAAAACTCTGTCAGAAGCTTTGAACACTCTTCCCGAAGTATTCCTCCCTGAATATCCGGTTTATGATTGAACTCATGTTCAAAAAGGTTCAAAACACTGCCAAGGGCGCCTGATTTGCTGTCATAAGCCCCGAAACAGACCTTTTCGATTCTTGCGTTTATAATTGCGCCGGCACACATCGGACAGGGCTCCAGGGTAACATACATGCTGCACTGGGGAAGCCGCCATCCTCCAAGCTTTAAGCAGGCCTCGTTAATTGCCTCGATTTCAGCGTGTGCCAAAGCATTTTTTTGCTTTTCCCGCCTGTTTCTTCCCTTTCCTACCAACTCACCTTTTCTTATTATAACACACCCTACGGGAACCTCATCATCAGCGAGGGCCTCGGCAGCCAGTTCAAGAGCCAGGCGCATATAATCCTCATTTACCATGTGAACCTCCACTTCCGATCGGAAAAGGCACAAGCCCATTTTTTAACCGATTGCCGGTATAATTAATAGCCTCCGCTCTGCCTGAAAAACTCGCACTAGGGAGTCATACAGTCGCAACCATATTTAAATTTACGTTTTCTATAGCATTTTTTGCTCATACTCTGGGCTTAACGGCCTGACATCGGCTAAAGTTGCCGGCCTTTTAGCTTTCCAATAAACAAAGCTTACATGTTGCTGAATTTCGCTAAACTGCCCTGGTGGAATTTCCCTCTCCCTTTGCAAATTGTCACAGGGCAAGCTTTCCGATTAATGAGATAGACTTGATTATATTCCTATTTATTTCAAAATGCAAGGCGGGGGCAAGCTAAATAACATGTTTAGAGATAAAGTCTATATCCTGCATGGTTTCCGCCCGATAAAGCAGGTTTTTATTATATGGTTTTTCATTTCCGTATGACTGTTATATTCCAAAGAACCTTCTGCCGTTTTCCAGGGTAAGCCTTGCGGCCTCCTCGCTTGTTATTCCCCTTATGCGGCCAACGGCAGAGGCAATCAGAGGCAGATTCCTCGAGTCGTTTCTCTCACCGCGTTTGGGAACGGGAGTCAAATATGGGCAGTCGGTTTCTATCATAATCCTGTCTTCAGGCAACCACGCTACAATCTCCGGAGCCCTTTTCGCATTTTTAAATGTTATAGAACCGGTAAAAGATATATACCATCCGAGATCGATAATCTCCCGGGCCATCTCCAGGCTTCCGGAATAGCAATGGAAAACTCCTTTTACTCCCGGAAAGGCTTTAATGGCTTTCATAATGTCTTCATGCGCCTTTCTGTTATGGATAATAACAGGCATACCAAGCTCTTGCGCCAGCTCCATCTGGGCATACAGCGCCCTTCTCTGCTCCTCCCTCGGGGAATAGTCATAATGATAATCAAGGCCGATTTCGCCTATTGCCACAACCTTCTTGTGTCTGCTAAGCTCTCTCAGCTTTGATATGGTATTTAAATCAAAGGTTTTTGCCTCATGAGGATGCACTCCCACGGCGGCATAGATATAATCATACCTGGCGGCAAGAATAATGGATTTTTCTGCCGACACCAGGTCGCTGGCAGCGTTTACAACAAGCTCAACTCCGTTTTCCGGCAGCAGATCCAGAATTTCATACCTGTCATTATCGAATTTTTCATCATCATAGTGTGCATGGGTATCAAAATACATGGTATTGCTCCTTTTCAAAAAAATGTATAAAAAATATTTCCTGTCCTTGAAATCGGTTTTTCTTTATGGTATCATGACTTACGCTTGCATTTTTGATTAAAGCCATTTTGAATTGATAATATCACAGCTTTTTCTAAAAAACCACTTTATATGGTGCCCGTAGTTTAATCCAGTGCGGTCATGCCATAATGATTTCAGAAAGGATGTTTCAATTGTCTCTTCCCATAACAATTCTGCAGCTTTTATCAGCTGTAACCATAATAGTAATAGTTTTACTCCAGTCCGGAAAGAGCGCCGGCCTCTCCGGAGCCATAGCCGGTGCGGCGGATACATTTCTGTCAAAAAATAAATCGAAATCCCTGGACTCAAAACTAGCCAGATTGACAAAGTGGATTTCCATTGCATTTGTTGTTCTCACCCTTCTGCTTAATATAATCGGTCCTAAGCAATAATACTTTTATCTATCCACAGGAGCGGAGCAGTACTGCTGCCGCTCCTGTTTTTTCTTACCAGACAGTATTGGAAAAACTTACACCTTGCTTAAATTGCCGCCAATGGTTACAATAAGGTAACATTTTGATTACAGCAGGCGAGGTAGTTCAATGAAAAAGCTTCTTTTGTCATGGGTGTTTGTATTGAGTTTGTTGACATTTTGTCATGTGCTTTTCCCTGAAAGGGCATGCGCCCAGGCCTCCTCGGCCATCCCTTTAGTAATAGACCGAAAGACAACCGATGTCACCGGAACGCTGATTAACTCCACAACTTATGTTCCGCTCAGAGCGGTTACATATCTTCTGCACCCCGGCGCAGAAGTCGCATGGGAAAACAGTCAGGCCATAATAAGGTCTCCCCGGCTCTATGCCTGTGCAAAACCAGGCAAAGCCTATATGGAGGCAAATGGTCGGATGCTGTATATAAAAGACGGCGTAAAGCTGATAAACGGCTCCACAATGGTACCCATACGGGTTCTTGCCAAAACGCTGGGCGCACAGGTAAGTTGGGACAGCAATACAAAGACCGTATATATAACCTGCGGCAGCGACGCAATTTTATCAGGTGAACAGTACTATGATGACGAGGATTTATACTGGCTGTCCCGCATTATCAGCGCTGAGAGCGCCGGCGAGCCTCTGGAAGGTAAAATTGCTGTGGGGAATGTAGTTATAAACAGAGTAAATAACCCCGATTTTCCCAACAGTATTTATGATGTTATTTTTGATTTAAAATGGGGGGTTCAGTTTCAGCCGGTAGCGAACGGAACTATCTATAATGACCCCACCTGGGAGAGCATCCTTGCGGCCAAGCTATGCCTGGACGGAGCCTCAACAGCGGGCGACAGTCTCTATTTTCTCAATCCCTGTAAATCCACAAATTTTTGGGCGACTAAAAACTGCGTCTATTATTCAACAATAGGCAATCATGATTTTTATGCTTAGATTATCTTTTATCCAATTATTTATTTACCCCGATAGAACCTGTCTAACTAAAAAAACTGAAGGCCGGGAGAGCTGTATCAGGACAGCGCCCCCGGCTTTTCATTTACAAATTTTATATAGCCCCTTCACCAAAAGGCGGCGTGCCGCGAAAACCGGCAGGGAACGGAAAGTCAGGCATGGGTGTACCATCCGCCGGCATGCCCTCTTTATATGGCTGCCATTTCCACCCCTCACCCGGAGTTCCCTCGTAAGATACATTTTCCCCGTTCCTGCGGGTTTCATAATCCTGCAAAGCGCGGCGGAACTGGGTATCATAGAGTTCGGCATAAACCCCGCCCTGTTGCACCAAATCCGCGTGCTTCCCCCGCTCTACAATTTTACCTTCACTCACAACCAGTATCTCGTCGGCTGCCATAACGGTTGAGAGTCTATGGGCAATTACGATGGAGGTTCGCCCGGTAATCAGGGGATCTATAGCGTCCTGTATCAAGCTCTCCGATATGGAATCCAGAGATGAAGTGGCCTCGTCAAATATCAGTACCACCGGATTTTTCAGCATTACACGGGCTATAGACATACGCTGTTTTTCGCCTCCGGATAACTTCAGTCCTCTGTTTCCAACAACGGTATCGTAGCCTTCGGGCAATGACATTACGAAGTCATGAATATTGGCCTTTTTACATGCCTCCTCAATCTCCTCATCGGTAGCGTCGTGCTTTGCATAGAGCAGGTTATCCCTTATTGTGCCGTTAAAAAGGTATGTGTCCTGGGTGACAACTCCCACATTCCGGCGGAGCAAACTGAGATCCAGCTCCCGCAGATCATATCCGTCGAAGAGTATCCGGCCGCCTGTCACGTCATATAGCCGCGGAATTAAATTGATCAAGGTCGATTTTCCTGCGCCGGAGGGTCCCACAATGGCGACGGTTTTGCCCTCCGGAACCTCAAAGCTGACATGGTCAAGTACAGGCTGCCCTTCCTCATAATAGAAGCTCACATCATCAAAAACGATATGCCCGGAAAGCTTTTCCGGCTTTATTGGGTTAGGCGAGTTTTGCACCTCCGTCGGCATATCAAAATAGGAGAATATTCGGGTGAAGAGCGCCATCGAGCGAATTATGTCAACCTGCAGGTTCATGAGGGAATTGACCGGCATATAGATCCTGCTAAGCAGTGTAACCATTACCGTAATATCACCGACGGTGAGGTCAGCACCGCCTTTTATCATCAAAAGGCCTCCGACAAAGTACAGCATCATGGGACCGATGTTGGTCAAAATACTCATAACCACACGGAATCCCTGTCCGGTCATGTTTTCTCTGATATTCAGCTTTATCATTTGGTGGTTAGCGTTATAATACCTGTTGTATTCATATTCTTCGTTTGTAAACAGCTTCACCAGCATCTGACCGCTGACGCTCAGTGTTTCATTCAGAATTCCGTTTATCTCGTCATTACACTCCTGGGCCTTCTGAGTCAGCTTCCAACGACGCTTGCCAACGGTTTTTGTAGGCAGTGAAAACAGCGGCACAATTAAAATTGCGACGGTAGCTAAAATCCAGTTCATTCTGTACATGGCAACCAAAGCTACCACCAGGGTGATGATGTTGCTGATAATGGTAGTCAATGTATTTGTGATTGTCATCTGCACACCGGCAATATCACTTGTCATACGGGTTATTATGTCACCCTGATTATTTGTGGTGAAAAACCGCTGTGACATAGTCTGCAGATGCCTGAACATCCTGTTTCGCATGTCAAATGTAATGTGCTGGGCAATCCAGGTGTTCAGATAACTTTCGCCCACACTTATCAGATTAGACGCGATTATAACACCAAAGCAGAGTAAAATCAGCTTTATAAGAATACCAAGATTGCGCCCATACAGGCCTTCGTCAATTATTTTTCCTGTCAGGATGGACGGATAGACACTGCATACTGACGCCAGCAAAATAGCTATAAGCACAAGGATCATTTGCTTCCAATAGGGGAGCAGATAGCTAAAAATCCGTTTTAGCAGCGCAAAAGTTATCTTTGGTTTATTTGACTTCTCCTCATCGGTAAGGATACCGAAGGGACCAAAACCGCCTGGAAAACGCGGTGGGCTTTTTGGCGGCATCAGCGGTCACCTCCTTTACTTTTGTTCCACCCGTCACTACCCTTTGGAGGCCACATACCCGGTTTGCCAAACTTACCGGATTTGCCCGGCCCGTGAAAATGCGGACCAAAGCCCCAGGGCACAGGACCCTTCGGGGCAGGGTGATCGGTTGTTCCGGATGAATACTTCTTCTCCAGTCCGTCCGACAGCTTATGGCAAAGCTCCAGAAAGGTTTTGATTTCATCCTCAGACAATATGTCTGAAAAATCATCCTGGGCTTTCCAGGGTTCAGCGGCTTTTTCAAGCAGCTTTTTACCGTCTTCAGTAAGGGAAATGCGCCACACGCGCAAATCCTGACTGTCCCTTTCCCTTGAGATAAGATTATCGGATTCCAGCCGCCCAAGCATCTCTGTCAGGGATGAGGGGCGGATGTCCAACTGCTCGGCCAGCTCCCGTGAGGTTATCCCCTCATTATGAGACACTATTTGCAGCAGCCGCATCGCCCTGTGTGAAACACGCGGCTTTACCGGCACAAAGGGCGGCCTTCTTCTGAGGACCCGGTCAAGACGCATTACAGCCTCCGTTATGCTTCCTGTGTTAAAATTTCCCTTTGAAAAAAACATTTTAACCTCCTCTATTTATTTAGGTACCGAACTATTTGACTGTATTATACTTAGGTACCTAATAAATGTCAAGGGTTTTTTTGAGAATTTTTCACAAAAATATGGCGTGTTGGTTTTTTCTATACCAACACGCTTCTTCCGACACAGACTTTTTAAGCCGTCAAACCGCATAAAATGCGGTTTAATTTAATGACTGCTGAACAATTCAAAAACGCAATAATAGCAATCCTTTGACAGCGTTTTTGAATTGTTCAGGTAGTCAATCAATGTATCTGAAGCGGGCAAAAAGGTTTGTTTTGCCCGTCAAAAAGAGCAATTTTGCTCTTTTTGCAAATGCGTTTCGCAAAACGCATTTGTTCAGTGGGCATTAATCCATCTCAGAGCTCCATAAGCTGAGAAGTATACATGCGGAAGTAATCACCCTTTTTCTCCATCAGTTCCTCATGGGTTCCACATTCCGTAATGCCACCGTTCTTAATAAACATTATGCAGTCACAGTTTCTTATTGTAGACAGCCTGTGGGCAATTATAAAGCTTGTGCGACCGGCAAGGAGATGGTTTATGCCCTTCTGCACATAAAGCTCCGTTTTCGTATCTATTGAGGAGGTTGCCTCATCCAGTATGAGAATCTTCGGGTCAGATATAATTGTCCGCGCAAAAGCCAGTAGCTGTTTCTGCCCCTGGGACAGGCGACCTCCCCGCTCCTTGATCTCCCTGTCATAGCGCTCCGGGAATTTGTCAATAAACTCGTTTAAATGCACTACTGCGCTGGCGGCTTCCATCTCCTCCAGGGTTGCGTCCAGCCGCCCATATCGGATATTCTCGGCAATTGTTCCGGAAAATATAAAGCTGTCCTGCAGCATTATGCCCATTTGCCTGCGCAGCGAGTCCAGGGTTACTTTTGAAATATCATGCCCGTCTATGAGGATACGCCCGTCCTTGAGATCATAAAAACGTGAAAGCAGATTCACAATTGTGGTTTTTCCCGCTCCCGTCGGACCCACAAGGGCCACGCTCATGCCTGGCTCTACTTTAAAACTCAGGTTTTCAAGCACATTCTCGCCTTCTGTGTAGCCAAAGGTTACATTCTCGAAAACTACCTGTCCGTTTATCCCGGGCAACTCATAGGCATCCGGAGCGTCCTCTATCATGACAGGCTCGTCCATGGTTTCAAAAATGCGTTCCAGATAGGCTATTGTATTTAGAAACTGGTTGTATATCTGTGACAGTCTGTTTATAGGCTGCCAGAAACGCCATGAGTAGTTGCCCATAGCAAAAATCACACCGAGGCTTACCATGGGGTAGCTCCACAGCACGCCGACAAGATAGAGAAAACTGAAAATTATCTGCGAAATATTGTCAACGGTGGGCTGTACAAGGTTTGATATAAGCCCCGCCTTGAAATGGGCCGAGCGGTATTCCCGGGCGAGCCTATCAAATATCTCTGCGTTCTTGTTCTCACGGGTAAAAATCTGGGTAATCCTCATACCGTTGATGCTTTCCGCCGCGTATGCGTTTAAATTTGAGTTTTTATTGCTGACGCGCTGCCATGCCCTGCGCTGGGCAGGCTTAATCGTAAACAGTACAAAGAACAAAATCGGAAGCCCTGCAAGTACCACAAGGGTTAGCTTCACATTGGTTATGAGCATAAACACAATAATAAAAATCAGGTTTACTATCTCAAGTATAAAGTCTATTATACCGTTTGAGAGCATGTTGGCTACCGAATTTACATACTGCACAACGCGCACCAGAATTTTCCCGTGAGGCCTGTCGTCATAATATGTGAAGGGAAGCTTCTGCATATGGGTAAACAGATCGTTGCGTATCTCAAAAATAATATCCTGTCCTACCTCGGTGAGCGTCCTGGCGCGAAGTCGGGACAGCAGTATGGTGGTGATAATCAGTATTGCCGCCAGACCTGCAAGAAGGACCAGCTCCCCGATGTCCTTATTCGGAACACTCACATCCAGAGCCCTCTGTACAAGCTGGGGTACACACAGGGCCAGAATGCTTGCCACGGCGGAGGCCACAAATGCCTTGGTCATTTTCTTTATATGCTTGCGTATGTATATGAAACTGCGCCGCAGGTGCTTGAAACTGAATGGGCTGTGCAGCGTTTCATCAATATCATATCTGTTTCTCTGGGGAGTAGCCATCAGAAGCTCACCCCCATTTCATTCATAAGCTGCTTGTCATCTTCGTCAACACCTGTCTGTATACGCCACAGCTCATAGTATCGGCCACGCTGAGCCAAAAGCTGCTCATGGGAGCCTCGCTCCACAATCCTGCCATCTTCAAGAAGCAGTATACAGTCTGCCTTTCGAACCGCAGAAATTCTCTGGGCAATAATAATCTTTGTGCATTCAAATTCCAGCTGATCAAGCTGATTTTGTATATATCTCTCAGTCTCCATATCCACGGCTGAAGTGGTGTCGTCCAATATCAAAATTCTCGGTCTAATGGCCAGAGCTCTTGCCAGCGCAATCCGCTGCTTCTGTCCGCCGGAGAGTCCAACCCCCCGCTCTCCTATTATCGTCTGATAACCATGAGAAAGGTCATCAATAAAATGCGCCGCCGATACCTCGGCAAAGTGCCGCACCTCTTCCTCAGAAAGGCTGAGATCCCCGTAGGCGATATTGCTGTCGACAGTATCGGAAAACAGAAATACCTCCTGAGTTGTCATGCCGATGCCTCGCCGAAGCTCCGTCAGGTCCCATTGACGCACATCAATACCGTCGACAAGTACCGCGCCCTCCTGCGCATCATAAAACCGGGAGATAAGGTTGACAATCAGCGTCTTGCCGGAACCGGTTTCGCCCATTATGGCATACGTCTCTCCGGGCTTAATATGGAAGCTTATGTCATGGAGCACCTTTACGTCGCTAAAAGAAAAGCTCACATTCCTAAACTCAATATCTCCGGGTGTCTTTATATCTTTCACCCGGGACTGGGCGTCTGCCGAAGGCTCGTTTTTTATCCCGGGCTCAATTTTAAGTAAATCCATTATCTTCGATGCGGACGCAATAAAACGCTGCAGGTCGTTAAATAATTGACCAAGCATCTGAAACGGCATGGTCACCGCCCATGACAGGGAGTTAAAAGCTATAAACTCTCCCGGCGTCAAAGCTCCGTTTATCATAAAGATACCGCCGAAGAGCAGAGTTGTGATTGTCATGCTCTGAGACAATCCCTCTATCAGCGGGAAATATTTAAGCCATATGTATTGGGCATGTAAATTCTGATCCCTGAACGCTGAACTTCTTAAATTGAATTTCTCAATCTCATACTCCTCGCGGGCAAATGCCTTGACAACCCGATTTCCTTCAATATTTTCCTGGGCAACCGTATTGAGCTTTGAGAGCCTCTGTCTCAATTCCTTATAGATTGTTTTCACCTTGGTACGGTATATCATGCTCACCACAAATATCAATGGCGTTAAAGCAATCATACAGATGGCAAATTTCCAGTTCATAACAAAATAATATACCGAGGCGCAAACAAACAGTAAAATACCCGATATGATTTGCCTGAAAACAAATACGAGGCTATGACGTACTATGTCAATATCGCTGGATATGATAGTCATGATGTCTCCGGCTGGGTTATCGTCAAAAAACTTTAAATCCATTTTCTGCAAATGCCCGTAAACCCGTGTCCGAAGATTGTACATCACTCCAAGAGACGCGGACTCAACCAAAACAACTGACAGATAGTTGAGAAGCGATCGCGACAGGGTTATTCCTGCCATGATGAGAAGAAGAGGGATCAACAGATCTCTGTCTCCTCCCACAAGTACCTTGTCCACCAGCTGTCTCTGCAGTGTGGGATTCACAAGCATAAAAAAAGGCATTATGACAGAAAGGACAAGACACAATACATACCGCTTTCGATAGCCGCTAAGGTTTTCCCATAACCATTTGAATGACTCCATATAATGCTTTCACTTTCTTTCTATACAATATTTTTTAATATAATTATATCATATATTAATATATTTAGTATGCTATTGAGTCATTTATACTATTCTGATTGCGCTTTTCCGCTGTTTGCTATTGTCAATTTGTCCATATCCTGATACTATAAATTCACAAAAACGCTGTGGATTTATTAACGCGGAAAGGGGAGCTGAACCTTGGATACCGAAAAAACAAGTAATGAGAGCATGGAATTTGAACCTGTTGACCGTTCTTTGTTTGTGGGTTCCGTCAACGATCCAGAGAATATTAAATCAAAGCCCATGTATTCCTGGGAGGCACCTCCGGAGGCTGTGCCGGAGGAGCAGATAGCGGAAATCCTAGAGGCCGATGTGGTCATAATAGGAGGCGGTATTGCCGGGCTTGCCGCCGGAGCCCGATGTACACAGCTGGGGATGAGCGTCATAGTTGTCGACAAATATAAGGGGCTCGTTGCCCACGGCGCACACATAGCCTGTCTGGACTCTCCCGTGATGCGCAAGCTGGGTATAAAAATAGACAAACAGGAATTTGCGCGCAGATGGATGCATACCAGCGGCAGCCGGGTCAACGAGGATCTGCTATGGCTCTTTATTAACAAAAGCGAGGAGGCAGTATTGTGGCTCCTTGACCTGGCCAAGGGCGAGGCGGAGTTGCGCCTGTACGGGGGATATTACAAAGGACCCCAATTCACTGAATACGCCGCCACACACTTCTTTGAAAAAAAAGAAGGCAGCAAATACAAGACCTTTGGCGCTTTCCTCTTTTGCGAGATCCTGCAGGAGGTTATTCTGGAGGGCGGCAACAGGATAATACGAAACACTCGCGCCGAGTACCTTGAAAAGGATCAGGGGCGTGTTACCGCCTTTATCGCAAAGGGTAATGACGGTAAATACAGGCGCTTTAAGGGCAAAAAAGCGGTTATACTGGCAACCGGCGACATCGGGGGCGATCCTGAAATGCTTGCAAAATATTGCCCTCTTGCCCTCAAGCCTAAAAAGAACGGCTATTTCCCTGCCGGGCTGAATACCGGAGACGGGCATAAGATGGCCTATTGGGTCGGCGCGGCTATGGAGGAGCCTTCCTGGGCCCTTTCATTGCACCTGATATCCTATGCCATGTACAGCTTTTTCTTTTTACATGTCAATCGCCGTGGCGAGCGTTTTATGAACGAGGACACATGGTCCCAGGCAAAGGCAATCAGAATTCTCATGCAGCCCCAGTGGGGTGACGGCGATTGGGCTTTTTCGGTTTTCGACAGTAAATGGTTTGATGAGATAGGCGAGCGGGTTCATTTGGCAGGCGGGCAATTCACTGAGCCTCTGCTGGCAGAATACGGCCAGCCATGGGATGAAAGCAACGGTGTCAGGGAGGCCATTGATGCCTACATACGCAAGGGCGCATGCCATGTTGCCGATACTCTGGAGGAACTTGCGGAAAAGATGGAAGTGCCTGTCGATACGTTTGTAACCACGGTGAACCGCTATAATGAGCTATATAGGCTGGGCACAGACCTTGACTACGGTAAACGCAGCGAATTACTCACAAGCATTGACAAGCCGCCCTATTACGCTCTGAAGTTCGGACCGGCTATTTTAAATGTATTTGGCGGAGCGCTGACAGATACGAAAATGCGTATCCTGGACAGGGAACTAAATCCAATCCCCGGTCTCTATGCTGTGGGAAACGTGGCCGGCGGTCTGCACGGCGTTGACTATCCGCTGTTACTTAACGGCAACAGCCACACCAGAGCGCTGGTATGGGCCAGAGAAGCAGCAGCAGCCATTGCCGAGGAATGTTAACAGTATTGTAAAAACTTAATTATTTATAATAAAATGCACAAGGGCGCCCCAAAAAGAAGCGCCCTTGTGCATTTATGTACGCTATTTAAACTTTGGTTTTTCACCGTAAACCAGGTCTTTCATAAAAATACCGCTAACCAGGAAGAAGACTCCGGCAACAACAGAGGCTATGGCCCAAACTGTCATATCTGCAACCATACCAATCTTTAAAAAACCTACTACTGCCGCAACTAGATATATTATACCGGCTATGATAGAGGTGATTTTGTTTTTTCTCGTTGTTCCACCAATCGCCCCGGCGGCGAATATCAGGGCTGCCATTATAAATCCCCCGATACCGCTGACCTGCTGAGCAGTATCCGGATCCGGTGCCTGACCGCACGATTTGAGAAAAATTATAAAAAACGCAATAACACTTGCAATGCCAATTACCAGTCTCAGAACCCTCATAATGACCTCCTATTATTGTTAATAAAGTCCAGCCTGATCACAAATCACAGTATACTGATCGGGTGCCGGTGCCTCATGATTATACTGCGATTTATATTATGCATCCTTCAACACCGGCTCCTTATTGTCATTACCCCAGTCTTCCAGGGACTTGCCAGCCTGAACAAAGATTTTTTGGTACAGGTCCTCTCCAAAAGCCGTTTCCATCGGCTCTCCCGGAATAATTTTGAAGGTGCGTTCAGTGTCTTCACGGCGTTCCGCGCACAGGTACTGCACCCCGCTGTCCTCAAGGAAAGCAGTTGCATATATATACATATGAGTAACGGACATAACCTCCACACCGCTGTCAATTAAAGCCTGTGTGATTTGGCGACAGATTTCCGAGCCCTCCCGTTCATTGGTGGAGTTAAAGGATTCGTTCATCAGAAGCATTGAGCCACTTTTAATATTTTTAATGATTTTGCTCATGCGCTCAAGTTCCTCGTCAAGTCTCCCACTTTTCATATAGCTGTCTTCATCTCTTTTAAAGTGAGTGAATACACCGTGGCGGATGGGTACAGTAAAGCTGTCCGCACCTACCGGCATCCCGCACTGTGCCATAAGCTGAGCCTGCCCAATACTGCGCAGAAACGTGGATTTGCCGCCCTGGTTTGCGCCGGTAATGATATAAAGGTGCTTTCCCTTTACATCCAGCTCATTGCCCACAACAGGTGCTCCCGTCATAAGAGCAAGGCTCATATCATACAGACCACACCACGAGCGATCATCGCTTTTCACAGGTAAAAGGGCGGGAATGCAAATCGGCATGCCAATCTTTTGCACTTCGTCCGCCAAATTCAGGCAACCCACATAAAACCCCAGCTCGTTGCGCAGCATGTTAAAGAAGCTTTCAAGATGTCTGGCGGCCCATGTCAGGATGTTTGCAGCCTCGCTGACGGCCCGTTCACGGCGATTGAAAATATCGTCAATTTCCTTGGGATTTCTCTCCACATTGGCAGTAAAGGATGTGGCTGTACACCAGCGCAGCCAAAACCCCTTTTCTTTGCGGCGGAGCGTATAATCCACACTCTGCAGATGGCTTCCCAGCCTTGCGCTTACCAGTATATTATCCACATTGTTTATTTCCCGCAGGCTGTTGCTTACCTCTTCAAAATACTCATCCGTCAACTCCCGCTTAAGCATTTCGAGCATGTCTTTAAAGCCCCGGGACTTAAAATCCTGCAGCTTTCTGTCCGCCACCTCACGCAAATCCCTGAGCAGCTTGAGATAAGCCTTTAAAAGCTCCACAGCGTTGAGAAAGCCTTCGGCCAGGCTTGTATATGACATATACGCCCTTCTTATACTGTCCGCTTCAGACACTATTGCATATAGCCGCCTCACGGCACTGGGGTTTCGAAGTGCGTCGGCAAGAATCCCATGGCGGTATTCTATCGCCTCCTGGGACAGCAGGGGATTAAACATCTCATACTCACAAATGTTTAAGATGGTTTTGTCTCCCTTTGCCATACTGTTCAGTATGTGTTCCAGCTCCAAATCACTTTTCAAATCACCGGTGAAGGGATTTATTCCAAAGTCGCTTCTTTTAGCGCCCTCGCGAAACATCAGATATACTCTCATTGTGCCAACCTCCCGATTATCTGCTCGTATGTAACCGCGTGCCTTTTAGCCAGATGCATAGCATATGCAAGACCATCAGGTGGCTTTCGCACGATTTTGAAGGTTCTTTTACCTGGATCTTCCTCATCTACAGTGCTCATCATACTCACTGTCTTCGGACTATGGGTGGCAAGCTCATCAAGGAATGTCACGACCAGCGCCAAGGCGTCCAGCCTGTCAAGGGCAGTCATCATCCGCTTGCCCAGGGACAGGGCATCCATAAATGTGGTGGAGCCAAAAATCTCATTTATGATAATAATGCTTTCGCCGGTTGCTTTATCAAACAAATCCCGGAGCCTCATAAGGTCATCCTGCAGCATTCCGCTTAAGTTGGTCAGATCTTCTTCCCGCTCAAAATGCGTCAATATCCTGTCAAACAGATATAGCTCTGCCTCACATCCGGGTACACATAATCCCAGCGACGCCAAATGATGTATCTGACCGAATGCACGCGCAAAGGTTGTCTTCCCGCCTTGGTTTGGCCCGGTTATGACTATAATCTTCTCCGGTGAGCGCATCTCAAAGTCATTGGTCACTATGGTATCGCCGTTTTTATTCATTAATGCCAGAGCTAAATCAAAGCATTTGCGGCTATATATATTCTCTGACTCGTTTTTCATTTCCGGGTAACAGAAGTTAAGTCCCTTTTGGCGAAGGGGCTCTATCAGTTCAAGCCACAGGATGTAGAACTGAATCTCCTTTATAAAGCGCAGTATTGTTTCATCGGCAAAGTTATAATAATCTTCAGTGAAGTCATCCAGCTCGGAAAAAATCTCTTTGTACAGTACGGCAACCATATTCAAAACAGTTGCCTCCATACGCAAGTCCTGGGACTCATCAGGAATGCTGCGGCGAAAATCATGTACGTCTTCCTGCTTAAATTTTGAGAATAACTCCAACAAATCTTTTGCCTGATCTTTCTGCCCTTCATATCTGCGAACACGGATAGTGGGAATTTTTATATGCATACAGTATTCCACCGAGGAGAGTTCTTCACGGAGCTTTTTTGCGCGCCGGCACATTTCGATATACCTTTCTGACTCAAGATATTCTTTAAGATAATCAACGAAACTGCGCAGTCCCTCAGAGCGCAAACTCATCCCCGACAGCGTGGACGCCAGTGAAGATACCGCCTGGCTGTATCTTTCCGTACTCTCCAAAAGCTGTCCACGTACCAGATAGTTGTCCTGCCATTTTATCGTGGATTCTATAGAGTTGTGAACTGATTTTACAACCCCTTGAATGTTATTTATTGTATCAACAAACCCGGCAATGAGGGAACGCAGTCTGTCATTCTCAAGCTCCCTCATAATATCCTGCCGGTATTCGACTATCTTTCGGTCACGCAGCGGCGTATAATAGAAGCTCTCAAGGCCCAGTTCCTTTTTAACCTTTTGGCCGAACCCCTCCTCATCCATCAGAATGGGAGCGAAAACCGTATCAAGGTTTAAATCCTTAAAGTAGCTCGGTTCTTCATAGTGTCTGGGCTCATCGTGCTGTTCTCGCGCGGGAAACAAGATACTGTAAAACATGTATTTTCTCCTTTCCTCAGTGGCAAAAAAGACGCCCTTATTATATTTTTATGACCGGATTATTGCCTGCCAATCGCGCTTTTGCTTTTTATATAATAATTTATAATAATCTGTTAAGCTGTGTTAACTTGTCGAAATAAACTAAATTAGTTAATGTAATGCAGGGGCAACTCTTTTGGGCCTATTGTAAATGATTGACGTGACAACAATGCCTTTTGTTCCCT
This sequence comes from Clostridiales bacterium, assembly GCA_012520295.1. Lineage (GTDB taxonomy): Bacteria > Bacillota > Clostridia > Oscillospirales > Oscillospiraceae > JAAYOP01. The sequence goes on from JAAYOP010000053.1 coordinate 41,590, forward strand.
GTAACTGTTTTTTTGTGCAGCTTTTTACTCTGATGCCGTTGTCATTATCCTCCGCCCGTCCACACCTATAAATTTAACAACTTCTTAATACTAAATAATGTCCACCGAACAAATGCTTTCGCATTATACATTTGATTGACCGCCTGAAATACTTTTTGTCCGTAAATGGAAAGTGCGAATACATAAGGAATAAAATACCCTTTTATTGCTCAATAATGACCGTACATATAAAAAACCAGCATTTCAAGCAACATGTCACCTTCATAGATTTCAATCTTATTACGTGCCATTGAGCCCGGGTCCTGTACATTTTAGCATAAAAAGATGTTTTATGTATAATTTGGTGTAATATAATATTTTAAAATCAGGAGAAAATGCAATGAACGCTCAGCAAGTGGTGGACACAATTATAGCCTATTCTGAAATCCCCTTTAAGCTGGTTGAAACCTGTGACAGATACATATCCGGTTTGCCGGAAACAGAAGTCACGGGAGTTGTCACAACATTTATGGCGACAGTAGATGTGATAAAAAAGGCTGCCGAACTGGGCTCGAACATGATAATCACCCACGAGCCCACATACTTCACGGGGCAGGACATGACGGACTGGCTGGCGGACGACCCGGTGTATCTTGCGAAAAAACGGCTGCTTGAAGAAAACGGCATCGTAATCTGGCGATATCACGACCACATGCATATGAAAAATCCCGACGAAATCTATGAAGGCCTGCTGAAGGAGCTTTGCTGGGAAAAATTCAGGCGGTCAAATGGAACGGAAAAATCAGAGGACTTCACAGCCTTCTTCAATGACTATTATGATATTCCCAAAACAACACTCAGAGCCCTGTCGGAATACTTCAAGGAAAAGCTGCGTATACCGGTTGTCCGTATTATAGGCGACCCGGACATGGAGTGCTCCCGTATTGGGATTCTGGTGGGCGCCGGCAGCACCGGACTGGGCTCAGAGGAAATGCCAATGCAGGTAATGCGCAAAAACAATATTGACGTTATGGTCTGCGGCGAAATTAAGGAATGGACTCTGTGCGCATATGTCAACGACGCCCAGATGCTCGGCTTTAAAAAAGCTCTCCTTATCATTGGGCATGAGAGAAGCGAGGAATGGGGCATGAAACATTTAGCCCAGTGTTTGCAGCCCCTAATGCCGGAACTGCCTGTGACATTTATAGATGCAAAAGAACCTTTCACCTATATATAAAATCTTTTGAAAGGTTGATAATAAGGTAGTTTTGATGCGATTTTATTCCAATTCCCTGAAGCACCAAGCTCAAATGGCCAGGCGAGACGGATTATAGGTAATGTCCACTGAACAAATGCGTTTTGCGAAACGCATTTACAAAAAGAGCAAATTTACTCTTTTGACAGGCAAATTAAACCTGTTTTTTCCGTTTAAGAGGAGTTGATTGACTGCCTGATGCCGGAGGACCCCCGGCCCTCTGGATGGAATGTCATAAGCCCTTTCCGTTGGATTTAAAAAATTCATCAGGCGTCTCTTTAAATATACTTCAATATAAGAAAAAGCACCGGTATCTGCATTGGATAATGCAAATTCCGGTGCTTTGCCGTTGGTTTTAATCCAAAGAACTAAACCATAACGGGGTATGGCAATAGCAGATTGCCCCTGTCACACTCCAAGCTCGTATCTGGCAATATAGTTCTCCTGGTCGTCAAAGGGTAGGTGCGTAAAGTAGGCGGAGAAGCCCGCAATACGCACGATTAGGTCCTGATAATCCTGCGGGTTCTTCTGGGCTGCACGTAAAACGGCAGTATCCGCCACCGTGAAGTGGAACTGGATGCCTCCCATTTCAAAATACGATGTAATAAGCTCCCGAATCTTGGATATGGCATCCTCACCACGCACTGAGTTGCCATCAAAGCGCAGGTTAATCGCACCGCCACAGCGCATCTTATCCCACGGCATCTTCGCAACGCTCTTCACATACGCCAATGGTCCGTTCTTTACGGCATCCTGACGCGGGTCACTTGACGGCGACAGGGGATCACCGGTTTTTCTGCCGTCCGGTGTTGCCCACGTCATTTTTCCGGTTCCAACCCAGTAGAGATCCAGAGCGCCGCAGTTGTTGGTCCCGTTATTTACTCCCGGCCTCGAATTATAATAGTCCGCCCATAGATTGGTAAACCATACAACAATAGAGTCGGGCTCATCGTCATCGTTGCCGTAGAAGGGTACCTCGTTAAGAATTCTCTGGCGGAGCAGCTCATAACCCTCCCAGTTGGCACACAGCGCGTCATACAGCTCACGCGCAGATACTGTCTTATCGTCAAAGCAAAGCTTCTTGATAGTCATCAGACTGTCACCTACTGTCGCAACCGCGCTGAACATGGATCCCATGCCGTTGTATTTGGCTCCGCCCCAGGTGACGTCCTTACCAGACTCCACGCAGCCCTCGGTCATAACAGAGGCGGAAAGACACGGCCATGCTGTCTCAAATACAAGGGCGGCAAAGTGGTAAAGCCTTGCCTGATAGTCAATATAAAACTTGACTTGCCGCTCAAACTCCGCCTTTAATTCCTCAAAGGACTCGTATTCATACAGCTTTTTGCACGGCAGCATCCCCGGGACCCCTGTCATTGGGTTGACGTTGCCGTGAATCACATACTGGAGTATGTTAATAAGGCTTGAACCGCCTCCGAAGCCGCCGCAGTTGCTCGCCATCGACCACTCCTTGCCGCTGATTGCCGGCTCAACACAGCCGAATACGGCATATCGTCTGGCATCCTCCAGCGGCACGCCTTTATCAAGCATTGTCTGAATAATCACGTCGTCGTTGTTGAATTGGGGCATACCGCCGGAACGCTTGCTACAGGCTATGGCAAGCTCCCAAATACGGTCGGGAGTATACTTATTGATACGCAGCGCGAGACTTGGCTCGGCAACACGAAGCCGGTAGTAGGACAGCAGTATCATCTCGGTGGCAAGATTGTAGTCACCCGTCCCGTCAGTTTTCTGGCCGCCAATGGTGATAAGGCTGCCTGCCGCTATGTTCTGCATGCCGCCCTGCAGATCAAAAAATGTTTTTCCGTTTTTGTGTGCCTCAATAAGTTGATCATTAGTGGGTTTGGGGAACATAATAATCTGATTGCCGATTTGAAGCAGGAACGCATCGAATAGTTCCTGGGCCTGTTCACGGGTCAGGGCACCGGTCTTCAAATCGTTTTCCAGCAACGGTCCAAGAAAGCTGTCGATAAGCCCCGGAGAATCCGCCCAGTGTGTTCCGTCGGCAGTAATAAGGTTCTGATAGAATAATATGATTTGAAGGCCTTCCCACAGGTTTCTGGCGGGATTTTCAATAATCCAGTCGCATGAATCGGCCATTTTGAGCAGCTCTGCCCTGCGTTCGGGCGTTTCCGCCGTTTCAGCTTTTTTACGGCATCCTTCGGCATAACGCTTACTCATGAGAATCATACCGTCACAGACCTTGATAATCCCGCGGTAGAACAGTTCGCTGCGTACATTGTCGGCGGTAGTGTGCTTTCGAATCCCTTCCAGTTTTTCCATGGCTGTCTGGCGCACCGCACCAAAGCCTACCGTAACCGCCCGCTCATAGTTGGGGTTGAAGTGTCCCGGATATGAACCGGCCATATTTTTGATATATGGGCCGGCATTTGCAAAAAACTCCGGTGGAAACAGCCCACGAGCTGTCGCGGCTATGTCCTTGCCCTCCCAGTAATCCGCGGCTTCCAGTATCCACTTTCGGTCCTCGTCGTCCACCCAGACACTGCCCGGCACCTGCCATGCTGCGCGGAACCGCTCATCGGTGTCTCCGAAACAGCCGCGTATCCAGCTTTGGCTGGTCTGCTCAATATCAAAATGCACTGTGCGGCAGCGGGGACCGGCATCGCCGAGAAAAATATCGTCGTCATCGATATTTATCTCTCGTGTCGCGCACCACTCATAGAGGTAGCCTGCACGTTTCAGCACCGGGTACTCGTTCTCATGAGTCCTGTAGTACTCGGTGATGATACGATTGCGCTCGAAATTCAAGCGCATGTCCTTGTTAATGCGCTCCCGTTTCGCTTTGAGTCCTTTAATACGCTCTGAGATAGGAATGTCGAACTTTGTCATAATATGCTCCTTCTCACGCCCTGTCAGGCGCGTTTTATTTACTAATGCAACTGGCAGTTTAGCCCGTAACCCTGAAACAATTCGAGAGCCTCGTCCATGAACTCATCTTCCGGGGGTTCAACATTAACCAGCTTATAGCGCCAACCCAAACGGTCATACTTCATACGTCCCGTTTTATGGTATGGCAGAAGCTGCACCAGCTTCACAGCCTCGCCCAGGGATAGGCAAAATTCCGCCGTCTGCCGCAGATTGGTCTGTTTATCGGTGAGCTTTGGAATTACAGGAACCCTGATTTGCAGCGCACCTCCCTGTTCGGCCAAAAAGCGAGCGTTTTGCAGGATTTGTTCATTTCCGACTCCCGTGAGTTTCCTGTGCATATCAGTGTCCATATGCTTGATATCGTATAAAAACAAATCGATATACGGCAGAATTTTTTCATACAGTCTCGCGGCTGCAAAGCCTGTTGTATCGAGGCAGATATGTATTCCGCTATCCTTCAGTCTTTTGGCCAAATTGTAGGTAAACTCAAACTGAGCCATAGGCTCCCCACCGGAAATGGTTACTCCTCCGCCGTTTTTGAAGAAGCCGCGATCCTTTATAAGCCGGTCAAATACCTGGTCAACCGTTGTATCCCACCCTGATGAATACAGCGCCTTGGTTATACACACTCCTGCACACTTCAGGCAGTTTTTGCATTTAGAGCGGTCAATTTTTATCTTCTGTATAAGCCCTGACCCGTCAAGGGCCTCAACTGCTTCATCCCTTGATATTGCGCCCTCGGGACAGGCGTCCAGGCACGCGTTTTGACAAACATCCGCGCCTATGCACTTCACCGGCAAATAGCCCATTTCAAATTCATGGCGCTGAGATTCCGGGCTATGGCACCAGAGGCAGCGCAAAGGACAGCCTTTTGTAAAAACCGTGGTGCGAATCCCCGGCCCATCGTGCACGGCATAGCCTTGTATATCGTATATACGTCCTGCTACATTATTATATTCCACTGTAGAACCTACCCTTATCAAAACTCGATTGCAATCCTAGCCATAATGCCGCCTACACAAGCAACGACAATTGTCCTTGTATTTCAATCTATGTAACCATTATAATCTATTCCTGGCATTTATCAAGAATTATTCTTATAATTTCTGATAAAATCCTATTGTTTACGCTGTAGTATATGACAGGATTCTTGCTGAGGTAACGTCCGATTTCGTGTACCGGCTTTTACCGTATGCAAAGAGGACCGGAAATCACTTTTTATCGTGATTTCCGGTCCTCTTTGCTGGTGGACGATAACGGACTTGAACCGCTGACCCTCCGCACGTCAAGCGGATGCTCTACCAGCTGAGCTAATCGTCCATAAGCGCTAATCAGTATACCCCAGAGTTCTCATATTTGTCAATAGCTAAAAACGGTATGTATGTGTCAAGTAAACGTTGGCAAGTTTCATAACAAGGGAAATTGTTCAGAAAAGCTTGCTGAAATTAATGATGTTAACAAATGAAAGGAACAGTAATCCCCATAATTATTCTTTAATCTGC
>JAAYOP010000054.1 GCA_012520295.1 Clostridiales bacterium
ATACTCTACCTTTGCCCGGGATGGAGAGATTTTACATAATGCTACTTCCTTTTACAGATTGCCACATTATATCCAATAAAACAATCGCATTATTGGAAATAAAACGTTAAGAATAAAGTTTTGTGCAACTATTGAGAAATCCCCCATATGGTGGTATAATATGTCTTAACTGAAATACAATTGCTGGAATTTTAATAAAGTATTTTGAAATTTTAACGATATATGAAAGTGAACGCGTAAACATTTATTCCAAAAGTAATGTCCAATGAACAAATGCTTTCGCCTTATGCATTTGATTGACTGCCTGAATTGCGGCATACGCCGCAATTCAATTGTACTGCAAACTGGCATAAAATAAAAATCAGGATATTATAAGGAAGTTTAAAATGAGCAGAAAAAGTATCACAAAATATATTATAATATATCTGGGCGATGTTTTATCGGTTTATGCTGCGTTTCTTTTGTCTCTTTTGTTTACCGGAATGTTTACAGATGTACTTGCCAATAAAAGCACAGTTGTTATTTATCTTTCTGAGATTTTCATAATATACAATATTGTTTTCTTCTTAATGAAGTATTACAGGGATTCAATTTTTAATTTTGATTCCTTTTCCGCCATTACTCTGGGAATAAGCCTGACTATAATTTACGCGCTGTTTTTTATTATCAATCTTTTCGCATATAGGCAAATCAACTTGACTGTCTTATTACTTGCGTTGGTTTTCAGCTGCTTTATATGCGGTTCCTACAGGATATTAATTATTGCAGGAAGCAGAGTCCTGATTGGATATTTGAAAGCCGACGGCAAGAGCCAGGACAGCAATGTAATAATATACGGAGCCGGCGAAGCAGGAAAGTTTCTTGCCAATATGCTGGCATATGACAAGAGCAAGAGAATGAATGTTGTGGCATTTATCGATGACAACGAGGAGATTCATGGCCGAAAAATAAAAGGATATCCGGTTGTGGGGGACAGGTATGCTATAGCCGAGGCCGTTGCAAAGTATAAAGCTGACCAAATCATAATAGCCGTTCCCCATGTAGATAACTCAAATTTCAGGGAGATTGTTGAACTGAGCTGCCAATCGGGCTGTAATGTACGAAGGTTTGCCAACATGTCCGACCTGAATATGACGGACCTCTCCAAGGCGACAATCAACGATATCAACATTGAGGATCTCCTCTGCCGTGAGCCTGTGAAGCTTGACCTTGAGGGTGTCCGGGATATGCTAAAGGACAAGGTTCTGCTGGTGTCAGGCGGCGCAGGGTCAATTGGCTCCGAGATCTGCCGGCAAGTGCTGTCCTATGAGGCGCGAAAGGTAATAATATTCGATATCAATGAAAACGGCCTGTTCATGCTGGATAATGAGCTTGGAAAAAAGCATGGCGGCAGGTATGTAACCATTGTGGGAAGCATTAAGGACAAGTGGCGTCTCGATGAAATTATGGAAGTATATAAGCCGGATATCGTATTCCATGCGGCTGCATATAAGCATGTTCCCATGATGGAGTCAAACCCCATTGAGGCTGTGGCCAATAATGTCTATGGAACATACAACATAATGCTGTCGGCGATAGAGCATGGCGTGGAGAACTTTACAATGATATCTACCGACAAGGCTGTAAATCCAACAAATATTATGGGAGCGACCAAGCGTATAACGGAGCTTTTATGCAAGAGAATGAGCTTAAATTCCGGCCACACAAAATTCTCCGCTGTTCGGTTTGGAAATGTCCTTGGCAGCAGTGGAAGCGTTATTCCAATTTTTAAAGAACAGATCAGGCGGGGCGGCCCCATAACCGTGACCGACAGGGATATTAGAAGGTACTTTATGACTATTCCTGAGGCAGTTCAGCTGGTGCTTGAGGCCTCGTCAATATCAAAAGGCGGGGAGCTCTTTGTCCTTGATATGGGCTCTATGGTGAAGATATATGATCTGGCACTGACTATGATTCGGCTGTCCGGCCTTGAACCTGAAAAAGATATCAAAATCGAGATAAGCGGCCTGCGTCCCGGAGAGAAAATGTATGAAGAGCTGAAAATGGATACGGAAAGCCTGGTAAGCACTCCGAATGACAGGATATTTATTTTCAACTATGATGATTTCGATCAGCGCGAGTTTGAATATAGGTTTAAAAAATTGGGCTTAGCCTTTAAAAAACGCGATATAAAGGCACTTTTTGAGGAAATCATGGAGCTTGTTCCCACATATAAAGCAAGCGATTATATACAAAATAAATACCTCAGGCCGGAGAAGAGTGCTTCCAAGGCATCAATAAAGCAAAAATCGAAAGAGCGTATTCAAATCGAACCAGGTAAGGTTTTTTCATCTTGAAAAGACAGGGTGACAGCATTATACAGGGCTTTCCCAAAAACTGTGAACATTGTTGTGTAGAGCCGGATGCCTTAATTGGGTGTCCGGCTCTGTTAGAAGCGGGGACAGGAATTATCCCGTTTGCTTGATTACAGTACCATACTTTTTTTGTCAATGAGGCAGAAAACAGAGGTATGATATGTTGATACCCAGCAGCGTTACATGGTATAATCAACTATCACTCCGTATTTGCGCTTTTTCCGGTAAATGCATCCATGCCGGAATCATAGCAGTTGTGGAATTATGTGTCAAGACGCGAGGACTCCCTGTCCTCAGGAGGTATCAGAATGAAAACACTGATTTTTAATGGATCTCCCCGCAAAAACGGCGACACTGCCGCGCTGGTAAACGAGTTGACAAAGCACCTGGAAGGGGATATAAAGGTTGTAAATACATATACAGCCAAAATATCGCCCTGTACGGACTGCAGGTATTGCTGGAAAAATGACGGATGCATCATAGACGATGAGATGCAAACGGTATACAAAGATATTGACGATGCGGATAATATCGTTATCGCTTCGCCGATATTTTTTTCAGAGCTGACTGGGCCGCTTCTTAGTGTTGCCAGCAGACTGCAGCAAATTTGGATTTCGGAGAAGGTTAAGAACATAAAGGTATTAAAGGAAAAAGAGCGCAAAGGATTTGTGGTTTTGGTCGGAGGCGGTGACGGCAAACCTGGAAAGGCTCTTGGGACTGCAAAAATTATTATTAAGCATATGGGAACGTCCTTTGTGGATTCCGTCATAAGTCATAATACGGATGAAGTTCCCGCAAAAGACGATATATCTGCAATAGAGAATATTAAAAGAATAGCTCAAATGATGCGGGAGTAAAGCATAGCAAGCTTTTTTCTTAATTTGAGCTGATTTGCTCGCATGTGCCCGCTTGCGGCAGGCGGTGTGATAAGGAATAATGAATGCCCTGAGGGGCTGCCTCAAAACGTATAGGATTTTGAAGCAGCCCTTTAATCCTTGCTGCTCCAATGCAGCGACCACATCAGGTACGGTGCTTCGAATACGCAGAACAAGTATGCCTTGCACACCTTTGCGTAAGGGTGTAGCAGACATACGCCGAAAACCCATTGCGCTGCACCCAGACAAATAAAAACGCTGTCAAAGTATTGCTATTGGTACGTTTTAGGGAGATTGACTGGTATAAGTTGCCAACAATGACTCGTCTCCTTTCGGGAGGTACTGGAGCTTTACGGTGAAACTATTGTACCAGAAGGGCTGACGGGTCATAAGCTTTCATTTAGCTTTACAATACGCAGATATTATAAAGCGCAAAACGGGATTATTATTGCTATTATATAACGCCCTTATTGGGCAGGGACAGGCGCTCTATTATATATACGATTTACAAATAAGAAGCTTTATACTTTGGACATTAATTACGCGACATTTTATCCGCAAAGAACAAGAGCCAATCCGTGATGGAAAGGCTCTTATTGAATCAAACTGACATAATAATTTTACCTAATGAGCACCGGCCTTAGTCATTGTTAAGGGCTTGATATTTGGGACGATGAACGCTGGCTATTGTATCAGGGCGGACAGAAGCTTCCTGGGTGATGCTGGCATCGACGAAAATAAAGGGCTTTCCGACACGCTTGATGACCAAGGGACAGTGCTTTACGCCTTTGGGGATAAAAATATAGCAAGGATAGTTTATATGTATTATCTCATCACCCAATGTGAATTCAACGTCGGCGTCAAAATCAGAGAAATCCTCGGCGCCAATAAGGTATACCCATTGATCAAACGGGTGAACATGGGTGGGGCTGCCCAGTACGTCGGGAGCCGTGATGTGCGCAAATCCCATAGCCAGGGCGGATTCTTTTATCTCCATCGGACCTCCGCCCGTCACCATAGGTTTTGTAATTGTCTTGTGAATAGATTTCCAAGGTTTCAGCTCAAATACGTTTTCCGCTCTCTTTACATTTTTAATTATGGGCATATCTGCCATGGTCTTACCCTCCTGTAATAGTTAATTTAGTATTACTATGCTTCAGTATAAAACATTGACAGGGTTTTGTCCAATATAAATTATAATTCTGTAATAATCGTTAACAAGTGTGCAGGTCTGCCCTATAGAGAGTGTGCAAAGCAAAAGGACATAGTCGCGTGACCATGTCCTTTATCAAAGAATTTCAGGAAAACTTGCAAAAACAGAAACGACACGGCAGGAACGACAGTACCTCATTCCTGCCGTTCGCGAAATACTGCCAGAATTACAACTGACTTACCTTTCCGGTTTCCTTGTTCCTCCAGCGGGGCTTCAGCGGAAGAGGCCAGTTGAACTTAATCGCTCCGGGATTAGGACAGTCACAGGCACAGCAGCCGCAATACCAGCATTCTTCCGCGTGCAGGATGATGGGAGGCGCCCCTTTCTGCGGATTTGGAATAAAAACATCGATGGGACATACCTCCACACATGTATTACACCCCTTGCAGACATTCGGATCAAATGTCACCGGCATACTGGGGGTTTGAACATTGGGGATAGCAAATACTCTCTGTTCAGACACCATTTCTCCTCCATTCTCGTTACTTATTTGGCGTATATACGCCGGTGTAATCCCTGTTGTGCGCCTCGTACTGCTCCTTCATGTTTCCCCAGAAGCGCTGCGGAAGCTCGCCGAACTTTATCTGGCCATTTTCCAGCTTGACCGTCAGGTACTTATCCCACTCGGGCGGGTCGAGCTCCGGATAGTCAATACGGTGGAAATCCAGGGGGATACTGCTGGCCTTGCGCTCACGCATGGCTTGGATAATTATCTTCGCGTATTCAATCATGCTGAGGTCTTCAATCGACCGCATCAGCTTGTGCGGGTCAAGGGCAAACAGCTTCGGAACCGTCTCCGCTTCTATTCTTTCAATCTCTTCAAGCCCCATTTTAAGCAGCCGCTCGGTTTTGAACTCGCTCACAAAATACTGCATTGCGCGAGTGAGGCCGTTGTGCAGCTCTTTCCATTCAGCGCCGCTGGTGCGCTTTGTCGGCGCTAAAATACGGTTCTTTTCCTGTTCAATCTGTTCACGGCTTATCTTTAGGTCGCCGCCGATTTCCTTGGCATAAACTGCCGCCTTGCGCCCCGCGTAACGTCCTGTAGCGGCGCAGAAGCTGTGATCTTCCGGTGAGAACATCTGCGAGCCGGCGGCGTACAGTCCTTCAATCGTTGTTTTCAAATTCCAGTCTACCAATACGCCGCCGCCGTACCCGGCTTCGCGCCACTGGGGCGGGCTCTGCCCTTCGATGAGCTTGTAGGACATCAGCTGGTCGCGGCCAAGGTCAAAGCCGCCTTCGTTCAAGGTTTTGACAATTATTTTGGTGGTGGATTCTTCGCCCAGCATCATCAGCCAGGTAGCGCGCCGTTCCACATCCGACATTGCCGGGAAGTCGCCGAAAAACGGCAGCTCATATTCACCGCGCAAAACTCCTTGACGAATCTTTGCCTCAGTTTCCGGAGACGCAACCATAGCGCCGGCATCCTCCCAGCCCTGTATAGGGTAGGGAAGCCTGCGCCCCTTTGCGTCTACAATTGGTACGTTTTCGTAGCTTGCGTCTCCCGCACCGGTGTACCATTTATGTTTCAGGCCGGTGGCGATGCCTATGCCCCCGCTTCTTTCCATCATGGTAAGAGCTGCACCGGCCCTCCATGCCATAACCGTACCATCGCCGCTGATGTTGCGGGAATGCATGTTGGAATAGCCGCCGTGTTCCATGCTCATCAGCCACAGGGACCCTGCGCCCGCGGTGGCGAGGATAACGGCTTTCGCACGGAAAATCAGAAATTCGCCGGTACGGCAGTTCAGACCGGTGGCACCCACCACCCGAGCGCCCTGAACGCCGTTTTCGTTCAGCAAGCTGGTTCCCATAACCCGGTCGTATACCTGCACGCCGAGCCGCAGGCATTCCTTCTTGAGAAGGGGCTTAAACGTGCTGCCCCAGACGCGGATGACGACGTTGTTGCGCTTTTCCGGAGGATTGTAGTCCGGCTCAACCGTCTCAAAATCAGCCAGATAGCTGTGCTTGACTCCATAACGGGGTGAAATCATGAGCTTTGTTTCGTCATCACGGCCTTCCGCGCCCACATACTCGTCTTCGCTGTCGCGAATCTTTCCGCCCATCTGCTCCATTTCAAGGAGGGTGTCATAATTCTCCCTGCACTGGATTTGAATCCCTATACCATTGCAATACGGTTGGTCGGCCATATGTACCGCCCACTCGTCCGGGTCCACCCGGGATAGGGGATTGGCCGGAGCGTTGCACCAGTGATCGCAGCCGGGTCCGCCTGAGCCGCTGCGCGAGACGTCACCCTTTTCAAGAAGCGCCACCCGCACACCCTGCCGCGCGGCGCTGATAGCGGCCCAACAGCCTGCGATACCTCCGCCAATAACCAGAACATCGGTATCTATCTCCCGCTCCTGTCCGAAACGAACCGGATAAGGCCATGCCGGGGGGCGACCTTCTTTTATAAGATACTCATGCCATGTCGCCATTGCTCGACCTCCTTTAATTGAAAATATTCCTTACACTGGAATTTTATATTTATTAAAAAAGAATGTCAATGTAAACAAAGGATTATGGCAACAATTCTTCAAATATTCACATAATTGCAACAGCATTTCATTTTTCTTTCGCCATCTGCCGGGATATTATAAATAGTGTCAATAATATCGGAAATTCTCAAATATCATGAAGCGCTTTCAAAATTCTTCCGCCTCAGATTCCCAGTTTGGCTTTGTGTATTTTAGCAACGAATATTTAAAGAATACTTAAAACAAAAAACATATTGACACTGACCTTGTGTTAAAGTGTATAATGGGTAAAAAAACCAGCAGAACACCGGCAAAAAATAAGCAGATACCGGCAATATCTATACGGATACGAATAAAAGATGAAAAAGAGACGGGGAAAGTGGCAGAACTGCCCGAAATCGTAAAAATCGCCGGACAAATGAGGGATACCCTGCGCGGAAAGAGCATACATACAGTTGCATTATTGCAGGAGAAATGCTCCAACGTCGCGGCGGATGAGTTTCAAAAACGGGTCGCAGGCGCAAGGGTTGACGATACCTGGCATAAAGGGAAATGGATTATCACAAAACTCGACAACGGTGAAAATATCCTTTTATCTCTCGGTATGGGTGCGGATGTTTTGTACTTCGAAAGAGAGAAGAGCGAGCCGGAAAAATATCAGATTAAAGTTCTCTTTAGCGATGGCAGCGGGTATACCGTCCGATTCTGCTGGTTTGGTAAGTTTTTGCTCATTCCGGACGATAAGCTGGCATCGGAGCCGAACACGAAAGATATCGCAATTGATCCGTTTAGTGAGGAGTTTACCCTTGAGTATTTTACGTCGCTGTTGAAAGGTAAAAGGTCGCAGGTAAAAGCGTTTTTAATAAATCAAAAGAATGTCGGAGGCATCGGCAATATGTATATGCACGATATTCTTTTTAAAGCGCGCCTGCATCCTCAAAGAAAAATATCCGATATGAGTGGTGACGAAATAAAGCTGTTCTATACCAGCATAATGGAGCAATTAAATCTATCTCGGGAAAAGGGAGCTTTCGCTTATGAGAAAGACTTTTTCGGTCAAAAGGGCGGCTTCACAATGGACTATTTTCTTGTTGGATATAAGGAAAACCAGCCATGCCCGGACTGCGGGGAGACGATTGTTTCAATGAAAACGAGCGGCACATCTTCGTTTATTTGCCCAGCCTGTCAAAAAATATGAAAATGTAATGTTGAAGACAATGCATGTATTATCTGTTGTTTATTGCCTGCTGAGCAGTTTGCCGGTCTTTCAGGCATATGAGTCCCTGGTGCTGTCGGGTGTACGCCCTATAAACGTATAAACGGCTTTCCCACAAAGATATGAAAAGCCATCAGGTTCCCTTCGTTTATATGTGTTTTGTAGTTTAACGTAATCTCAGCGCGAAGCTCAGGCTTTATGTACGCAAATACCCCGCTTAAATATAAGCTGTTGTAGTATTCGGCCAGTTGAAATTTCCAGACAGTGGCCTTGAATGTGTTGACCCTCACCTTGCTTTCTCCGCACCTTCAACAAAAAAAGGCTGCTCAGTAATGGGCAGCCTTTCTGCGTATACGATGGCAATCAAATAATTGCCCCGTTTTCCGCTCAATTCTGCTTTTTGCCGATGTCCATAGCAACATTAAAGCCAAGCCGGTTGGCTTCGTATACCGTCCTTGCCGACAGGCAGTCGCCGATGGGATAAAATACTGGCGCGCAGAGCGCATACGCACTGGCTTCCTTCTGCAGTGACCTGCGTCCCAGTGCGTTCACCAGCGTGTCCGCCTCCAGTATAAGCTCACTGTCTACCGTTCGGCAGAACGCCCTGCCCGCTTCAATGCGCTCTACGCGGGTCCGGGTGCGGGCAATGATGCCCCGTTTTTTAAACTGTTCCAGGACTGCAATGGAGTGACAGGTATTGGTACCGAAGTTCAGCTCTGCCGCCTCCACAATCTCTGCGTCCTTGCCCAGCGAGTTTAAGTAGATGGCAAGCTCCATACCCGACAGCCCGCCACCGAGAATCAGCACCTTACGGCCAAGTTTTTCCGGATGGGCATAGGCTTCCGTCACCGGCACGGCCAGTTCCAGACCGAAGATAGGCGGCATGGCCGGTTCGGAACCGATGGCGGCTATGATTACATCCGCCTTCAGCGCTTCGGCTTCCTCAGGTGTCAGCGTCTTGTTCAGATGAATCTCCGCGCCGGCCTCCTTCAGGCGGCGGATCTGCCGCGCTATGTACTCCGCCAGGTGCTTTTTGAAGGGCACCTTTTCCTCGCACAGCAGCACACCGCCCAGACGGTCGCTCTTCTCATAGAGGTCGACATTGTGCCCCCGTTTCGCGGCGGTTATTGCCGCCTGCATACCGGCGATGCCGCCGCCGATAACAAGAACATTCTTTTTTTCAGCCTCCAGCGGTTGAGTGGAATATTCCTCTTCTCGGCCTATACGGGGATTTAGGGTACAGCAGTACTGGCCTGCAGTCATCACCTCGCTGAAGCAGTGGTAGCAGCGGAGGCAGCGATCTACATCATCGTCCCGCCCGGTACGAGCCTTGTTTGGTAAATCCGGATCTGCGATAAGACCGCGGGCCAGCTCCACGATGTCCGCCTGACCGGAGGCAATAATCTCCTCCAGCATTGCCGGGTCACTGAGTGCTCCCACAGTTGCCACTGTGGACTGCTTCAAATGGGGCTTGATGGCTGCGGCAAGGCGCACGTTGACACCGTCCGGGTCAAACATGGAGGGGTGGGTCACGGTGAAGGAGCTGCTGCCGGCGGAGACGTGAAGGATATCCGGATAGCCGTCCAGACCTTTTGCCATGCGAATACCCTCATCGATGTCGTACCCGTCCTCGGTTCCCTCAAAGCCGCTAATTCGCAGTTCCACAACTATGCCGGGCACATTCTTCTTGATGGCCTTGCAGATCTCCCGCGGCAGGCGGAGGCGGTTTTCTAGGCTGCCGCCCCATCTGTCGGTGCGCTTATTGGTGGTGGGGGACATGAACTGGTGAAGCAGCCAGCCGTGTCCGCCGTGGATTGTGACCATGCCAAAACCGGCGGACTTGGCGTAGCGGGCGCCGGCTACGAAATCGTTGATGGTCTCCTCAATAATCTCCTCGGTCATGGGGAGGGAGTGGTAGCCCTGATAGTCAGCCTCGGAGGGGCCGTAGATCTGAATACCCAGATCTGCAGCCTGGGTGGAGTGGCTGCCGCCGTGCTGCAGTTCCAGCGAAGCCACGGCGCCGTGGCGGGTGATCGAGTTGGTCACATAGGTAAAAAACGGCAGGCTGCGGGGGTTATCGTAGGCTATCATGCCACCGCCGTAGACCATGCCGCGCCGGCTGACGCCGCCACCGCCGCTGATGCACACAGAGGCCGCGCCGCCGGAGGCCTTGCGTTCATAATAAGCACCCACTTCGGGCATCAGGAAACCGTCGCTGTCCAAATAGGACGAGCCGGTGGGAGCGGCGAAAATACGGTTGCGGAACAGGGTGCCGCCCACGATAATGGGAGTAAACAGGTGGGGGAATTTCTGCGCGCTCATAATATTACTTCCTTTCTCAGATATGCTTTTTAAGTCCAGTTTACGGGAAAAAGGGGCGAATGTAAAGAAAAAGGCAAGAAGACGGTCTGAAACCACTGAAAGTGCTTATTGCAGAGAATTTGTATCGAAGTTCTGTTACATCGTTGAAAAAAATATGAGGCTTGCTATAATTATTTTACAAGTTATGTATACACTTTTAAAACCTAAGTTATCTGAAAGGATCTAAAGGATAATGAAAATATTGGTGATAAACCCCGGTTCCACATCTACAAAAGTCAGTCTCTTTGAAGAGGAGGCTTTACTTTTTGAGGAAAGCGAGTTTCATGACGCTCCCGTCCTGCTGCAGTATCCCTCAGTGAATGACCAGGTTCCCTTTCGCAAACAGGTGATTTTGAACATGCTGCGACGGAACGGTCATACTCCTGAGGATGTAGATGTATTTGTGGGTCGCGGCGGAAGCGCCTACCCTCAGCGGGCAGGCGTAATGCCAATTGATTACCTGCTCTACCGGGATACTTTGAATGCAGTGGGCGGCAGCGAGCATGCAGCAAAACTGGGCGTGCTTTTGGCCTATGAGCTATGTATGGAGTACGGCGGGAAAATGTTTACTGTCAACCCCACCAATATTGACGAGCTTTGTGACTATGCCCGTATGACCGGTATCGCAGGATTGTACCGGAATGCCCAGTCCCATGCCCTAAATCAAAAGGCAGTAGCCAAATATCATGCAAAGTCCATGGGCAGGCGCTACGAGGACTGCCGCCTTGTGGTTGCCCATATCGACGGCGGTGTGACTATAAATGCCCATGACTGCGGGAAAATGGTAGACGGTAACGTAGGTTCCGGCGGAGACGGTCCCTACGCCCCCACCCGTATCGGCAGCGTACCGGTACTCTGCCTGCTGGACTATCTTGAGAAGCATTCCCTGGAGGAGGTAAGGCTCTTATGCTCCCGCGCCGGAGGCTTTGTCAGCCACTTCGGCACATCCGATGCGAATAAGGTACACAGCATGGTGGAAGCGGGAGACCGGAAAGCGGTTTTGGTGTGGAACGCCATGATTTATCAGATCTGCAAAGAGATCGGGGCAATGAGCACCGTACTCTGCGGCAAAGTGGACGGTATTTTATTAACAGGTGGGCTTGTTCGTTTTGATGACATTGTGGAGGGCGTCCGCAGCCGCTGTGGCTGGATCGCCCCGATAACCGTTTACCCCGGAGAAATGGAGCAGGAGGAAATGGCGGGTACCGTGCTGCGAGTTTTGCGCGGAGAGGAAGAAGCGCACCCTTATACCGGAGAAGTGGTATGGAAAGGCTTTGATTTCTGAAGCGACACCGCACAAAGGAAAAGTGGCTATATCATGTTATTAGTACGTATTCTGAATTTTAATTTATGTATTGGAAAACCACTGGTCTTGCCAGTGGTTTTCCAATACATAAAGCTCGTTTCTTGTCTGCACTCTGATAGATCAGGGGGCGAGGGAATTTTGAAGCGGGCGGGCTCGTCATCAAATATTTCGGGATTGCGGATTAATGACACGAGGGGGATGACCAGAATTCTCTTTCCTGACCGGGATGGGATTCAAACTGGAAATTCCCATTTTTACCATTGACGATATTCTTTCAGCCCGTCGGCCTCTGCTCTCGCCTTTTTGGCAAGATCAGTATAAAGGCCGTATTCGTGCGCCTCACAGCATTCCGTATAAGACGGATCCGTTCCCGAATGTCTCGGCAGAGGAACGTTCTGCTCCACCAGAATATCCTGAACCTTTCTGATATTTACATCACGTGCCGTAGTTCCGTCGGCTACCGCAACAGCTGCCGCAACGCCTGCCGCCTGGCCGGTGCCGACACATTGCGGTATCAACGTCAGCCAATCAATGGCCACATCGTCGGCGGAGATGTGACGGCCCGGGCAGAGGAGGTTTTCAACCTTCTGCGGCAGGATTGAACGGTAAGGGATTTCGATCGGTCCACAGTCGTTAATCATACAGATGGTTGAATGCCACGCAATGACATCGTCAAACTGCGGGGCAAAAGCAAAGTCCCGTGGAGTCATGATGTGTTCGCCCTGGAGTCTGTAGCTGCAGCGGGAACCCAGTTGCGGCGCAATGTCGTAGAGATACGCGTTCCGAAAACCGATGGGGCAGGCCTCACGCAGGTAGTCCAGTACCTCCCGTATGGTATTGCGCGTTTCTATCTCTGTTTCGGTAATATCGGCAATATTGGCGCAATCCCTGTCTGCATGCCAGTTGTTGATCCAGCAGATGTCGTTTCTGCTGGTTGGCAGTGGCGCGCAGCGGAAGCCTGCGATTTTGCCGATGGCATTGTACAGCGCCATGCTGGCTTCCGGGTAACGGCGCGTCCAGTCGTTGTACAAATCCCAATTAATGCCGCCGATGCGCCAGACAAGGGCGGTGGTGCTTGAGCGGGTATTGCTGTCGGCAAGGGCGCGGTAGGGCGTTCCCGTCTGCCGGAAAATATCGCCGTCACCGGTGGCATCGATTACTTGCTTTGCGAAGATGGCTTGCCGTCCTTCCTTGCTTTCAAATATGACGCCTTTGACCCTGGAGCCATCCATGATGGGCTTGGTACCCCAGCAGTGATACAGAACACGGATGCGGTCCCGTTCTTCAAGAAGCATTTTGTCCATTTCTATTTTCAGCTGGTTGGGCTCAAAATAAACGGCACGGACAAGCCGCTGGGGCTGGCTTTCGCTGACACAGCCATGTATGGCTTTCCACTGATGCACAAGAGCCGGGTCGGTATTTCCCACCTGATCGAGCCGGGGACCGAGTGTCGCATTCGGGATTCTATCCAGCCGGGTAAACCATTCCTCCATAATGCCGCGTACGAAGACTTTATCGTACCATGAGAGCTTTGGAACCATGATGACATAACCTCCGGTAACATCGCCGCCCATGTACCCGTAACGCTCCATCAGAATGATGTTCTTCGCACCGGCACGCGCCGCTGCCAGAGCGGCGCTGTGGCCGGCACAGCCGCCGCCAACAATCAGAATATCACATTCGTCGTAAACGGGAAGTTGATTTGCTTCTTCCAGATAAACTTTTTTCATTGTGACAACACTCTTTCGTTATATTAATTTTCTTGTTGCTCAGGATTAACGGACGCACAGGAAGGTCTTGCCTGACGGCGAGCATTCCTGTTTATTATACTGTGTGCCGCTTTTTTATTATGGTACCTCCCGCCAGAGGCGGGTGAGGAATTCTCTTGCGTGGTAGCGCCAGACAGCCCAGTCGTGGTAGCCGGGGACGCTGTAAAAAACACAATTGAAGCCCATGGACCGAAGTTTATGGGTAAGCTGGCGATTGACTTCGCAGCAATGCTCGTATTCGCCGGCGCTCAGGAAAAAAAGATCGAAATCTGCGTTAAAGCTGGCAGGGTCGGAAAAGCGGCGCTTCGTTTCCTCGCTTGTGGTGTCGATGTACATACTGAAGATGCCAGCATTGGCGAACACCTCGGGGTATTTGAAGACGGTGCGCTGTGTCTGGGCGCCTCCCATGGATAAGCCGGCCATTGCTCGGTATCTGCGGTCGGTGACGGTACGATATTTCTTATCGATAAACGGGATGCAATCCTTCACAAGCACGTCGTCAATGGAACCCATCAGGGGATTTACGGAGCTGTCGGGGTTCCTGGCGGTTGCGTAGCCGCTGTTCATAACGATAATCAACTCTCTGCACGCACCATCGGCGATCAGATTGTCGGCTATATGATTGATTTTGCCATGCCACAGCCAGCCGGTTTCAGATTCGCCGCCCCCGTGCTGTAGATAGAGTACCGGATACCGTTTATCCGGCGAGGTCTCATAACCTGGCGGGGTATACACCCAGCAGTTACGAAATCTGCCGGTTATTTCCGACTTATAGTAATCCATGCGCACGGTGCCATGAGGTACATCCTGCAGCAGGTAGAAGTTTGAGTATTTATCGGGCAGCTCAAAGAAATTGATAACCCGGTCGCAGCCGTAGCCGTAAGGGGCGTGGGGATTGAGCGTACGGGTACCGTCCACGAAATAATCATGGTAGTGAAAGCCGGAATCGATTCCCGACACCGTCACATGCCACCAACCCTTGTTATCCTTTGTCATATCGATACGGTCCTTCGGAAATCCGCCGCCGACGCCTGCCACCTGGACGCTTTCGGCATTGGGGGCAAAAAAGGAAAAAGTCACCTCGCCGTTTTCATGGACAACGATGGGGTCGGGGAGCATTGCGTATTTCCCGGCAGGCCGCCCTTCGGCATCCACAGCGAGCACCAAATCACGATGGACGTCGTCAAAGAAAAGCGCATGGGCTGAAAGTGCCTGATTATTCAGCATTTCTTTTTTCAACATAACTTGCAGCCTCCCTTATTTGAATAATAACTGAAGGAATTCATAAGCCGAATAGCGCCAAACATCCCAAACATGATAGCCCGGACGGTGGTAATCGACGATTTTAACGCCGGCTGAGCGGATTTCGTCAAGTATCGGAAGCGTGGTTTCGACAAAGCCCTCCTGATCGCCTCCGGAGACAAAGATAAGATCGAAATCGGAATTCACAGTGTCCTTATCCTTGAAATAGTCCGAGTAGTCGTATTCGGAACGCTTCACAGGGAAGCCGCCGGAGAAGACTCCGAGACTGCCGAAAAGCTCTCTGTGTTTCATGGCGGTGTAAAACGCCTGTACAGAACCCAGCGACAGGCCGGAAACGGCACGGTGACGTTTATCGGCCAGCGTACGGTATTTAGCATCGATAAACGGAATACAGTCATCCACAAGCTCTGAATCGAAATCGCCGGGGAAGAATACCGGGTCTTCGTCCTCTCGAAACGCGTAACCAGCGTTCATGACGATAAGCAGTTTTGGACATTTTCCTTCCGCAATCAGGTTATCCGCAATCAGGTTGAGCTTGCCCTGCCAGATCCAGCCCGTCTCGTTTTCGCCCACGCCGTGCTGTATGTAGACAACCGGATAGCGCTCGGTTTCCGAGTCGTAACCGGGAGGGGTATAAACCCAGGCACATTTGATGCGGCCGTTGACGGAGGATTTGTAGTATTCCATGCGTACGTCACCGTGGGGCACATCCTTTAGCATCCAGAAGTCATCCTCATCCGACGGCAGATCAAAATAGTTGATTGCGTAAAAACAGCCGTACCCGCACAGCCCGTCCGGATTTACGAGGCGGTTACCGTCGACAAAATATTCGTGGTAGTGGAAACCGGGTTGGATACCCGAAACCGTTGCAGTCCACCAACCATCGGGACCTTTGGTCATGGGCCGCCGATCCCTGGAAAAGCCGCCGCCGAGACCAGCGACCTCCACCGTTTTTGCTTCGGGCGCATAGAAGCGGAACCTGATGTCGCCGCTTACCAGCACCGTCACAGCCGGCTCAATATCCAAAATATCAGCCGGCGGCATCTTATACGGAGACGGCATCTCGGAGCTGTCTTTCGGCGCGGCTTCAGTTGTCGGCGCCGTCCTGAACACGACGCGTGTTTCTGGCGGGTCAAAAAACAGCATCTGTGAGCGGAGGATTTGATTCTCGAGGATTTCCTTTTTCATGTTTACCACCTTTCAGTTATAAATGTCATTTTGCTGAAATTGCATCTGTTCAATCCTGTCGTTTCATGTTATAACTTGTATACATATATTTACATGATGGTGGGGACGGCACATGACAAAGTACGAAACGCTTGCGAATAAGCTGCGGAGCAAAATTATATCAGGCGTATACAAGGAGGGCGACATGCTGCCGTCGGAGAACGAGCTTGTCGTCTCGGAAAAGCTCAGCAGGCAGACGGTCCGGAAGGCGCTTGCCCTGCTGGAAAGCGAGGGCAGGATTTCAAGGCGGCGAGGAAAAGGAACCTTCGTTGTCGGCAACAGTGTCCGGCGTGAAAGGACGAATAACATCGCCATCGTAACGACGTACATCAGCGAATATATTTTCCCCGATATTCTGCGCGGTATTGAGCAAGTGCTGTCTCAGAACGGTTACACACCTTTTATTTCCGCGACCTACAACCGGGTTGACAATGAGTGTGAGATTCTGAAAACGCTTTTAACAAAGCCAATCGACGGGATCATCATCGAGGGAACCAAAACGGCGCTTCCTAATCCCAACATAGATC
>JAAYOP010000055.1 GCA_012520295.1 Clostridiales bacterium
CTTTCTCTTTTCGCCTATCGACCGGACATAAATATCATGCTATAATATTTAAAAAAAGATTGGAATGATGTATTTGAAAGTCCTGTGGCGCGTTACAAAAGAGGCAAAAAAATACAGAGGTTATCTTTTCGCCGCCGCCCTGAGCACTCTTATTTTGACAGGCCTCAATTTATTTACCCCCCGAATTCAGCAGCTTATCGTCACCCACATAGTGGAGGGGCTGACGGATGAAACCGTCAGGCAGGTTATATATCTTACGCTGATACTATTGGCCATATACTTAATCAGGGCTTTATTCAGGTTTTTGTCAAATGTTTTGGCACACAAGGCCGCCTGGAATATTGTCCAGCTGGTCAGAATGAAGCTCTATTCCAAAATGCAGACGTTCTCTACCGAATACTTTACCTCGGCCCAGACAGGAGATTTGATGAGCCGTGTTGTAAACGATACTGCCACATTTGAAATGCTCTACGCCCACATAATACCCGATGGAATAATAAACGCGATCACCCTTGTCGGCGTTACTATTATACTTTTTGCAATGAACGCAAAGCTGGCACTTCTCACCTGTATACCCATACCGTTTATAATTCTATTTGGAATCATATTCGCCAAAAAAATCAGGCCCATATTCCGCGGTGTACAGGAATCCCTGTCGGAAATAAACAACCAGCTCCATGACAATTTTGCCGGAATTTTGGAGATAAGGGCCTTTGGCCAGGCTGATCGAGAAGAAAAAAAGGTATTTGAAAAACTTGCAGAGTATACGAAAAACATGGTACGCGGCCTTTTTAAAAGCGGCATCTTCCAGCCCTCAGTAGAGTTTTTGACCTCCCTGGGCACTGTAATCGTAGTCGGAATAGGTGGTTATCTTGCCTATGGTAATCAGATTTCCGTCTCACATATAGTAGGATTTCTATTCTATCTGGGTCTGTTTTATGCGCCCATAACCGGCCTGACCCAGCTTCTGGAGCAAGCGCAGCAGGCGCTGGCCGGTGCAGAGCGGGTTATCGAAATACTTGATACGCCCGTGGAAATAAAGACAGAGGAAAACGCCGTCCCCCTTGAAAACTGCGAGGGCGCTATTGAGTTTGAAAATGTCAACTTCCACTACACCGAAGGATTGCCGATACTGAAAAACATATCCTTCCGAGTCAGACCCGGCCAGTATGTCGCCCTTGTGGGCCCGACCGGTGTGGGAAAGACCACAATAGTCAAGCTTGCCGCCAGGTTTTATGACCCTGTCTCCGGCGTGGTCCGGCTGGACGGTCACAATCTGAGGGATATAACCCTGGAGAGCCTTCGCAAACACATAGCCTTCGTACCACAGGACACTTTCCTTTTCAACTGCTCAATAGCCGATAATATAGCCTTCGCTCGCCCCAAGGCATCTAAGGAAGAAATTATCAAAGCAGCAAAAGCCGCCAGAATACATGATGATATTCTGATGATGCCCGACGGATATGATACTATTGCCGGTGAGCGGGGTGTCAAGCTCTCCGGCGGTCAAAAGCAACGCATCGCCATAGCCAGGGCCGTCATATGCGGCGCTCCGGTGCTTATCCTGGACGAGGCAACCTCCTCTGTTGACGCGGAAACAGAGCGCATGATTCAGCGCTCTATTGACGAGCTGGCCGGTACCCATACAATACTGGCAATTGCCCACCGGCTGTCCACTATAAAAAATGCCGACCTGATTCTGGTATTCCATGATGGGGAAATTGTGCAGCAGGGTACCCACGAAGACCTTATGAAGCAAGAGGGTCTTTACCGAAGGATGTACGATCTTCAGAGCGCGGAATCCCAGGCGGGATAAGACCGAAACTAACCTCAGCGTATTTTAAAACCCGGGAATGGCTTTCCATTCACGGGTTTTGAAATCTCCAATACGCTGTCAGCCCATAAACCTTTCTATGGCTTTATTTAACTCCTCAATGGCGTCGAAATCCCCTGTCTCCACCGCATCAATTATACAGTGTTCTATATGATCTTTAAGTATGACCTTGCCCGTATTCGTCAAAGCCGCTTTAACGGCTGCCAGCTGAATCAAAACCTCTGAGCAGTCTCTCCCATCCTCAACCATTCTCTTTACAGACTCCAGATGACCGATTGCCCGGGAAAGCCTGTTTATTACCGCCTTTGTTTGAGTATGGGTATGGGAATGGGTGTGAGAATGTCTATGGCTTTCGTGATTATGAGTATGCCCGTCCGATATGCCCCCATGAACATGGGGCTTGACGCCGCCATCACGGTTATAAGCATCTTTTTTTTCTGCCATGTCATTTCACCTCGCCAATTATTCTTCCCGCCTGCTTCATTGAATCTATGGTGACATCCCCTACCACCGCCATATCCTCGGCGGTAAAGGCGCTGGGAAAATTATCGCTGAACAGTATCTGGGACGAGGGCGGAAACTCATCGTCCCCTGCCCAGAGTATATAGCGTATAAACAGCCCCTTTAAGAGCTCCAGCTCATAGGCTATATCTCCACCCTTTACAGGCTTGGCTCCCAAGGCCTCCATAATCCTCTTAAACTGCTCCTGAGAATTACCGTATGAAAAGGCAAGTCTTTTTATGCACCTTCCGGTAAAGTTGTCATTGTATACAGATCCCCAGGGCATTTCACGGTAGGTAAGGAATTTGCCAAGAGCCGGTTCCAAACGCCCTTCCAGCAAATATCTGATGATAAGTATCTGAGCGGCCCCCAGTTCTGACAGCCGATCTGCGGGGACACGCTTATCAATAACAGAGACATAAAACTCCGGAAATGCTATCTCATACCTGTTGCCTATAAAATCAAGCTCGAATACTCCTTTGTCCTTGTTAAATAACACACCGCACCTTTGGGATACTTCCTCAGGGTCCAGCTGCCTGTACCGGGCATTATAAAACTCAAAGGGCCTGCCTTCTTTATTGTTGACAAGCTTATTTACGGGTTTAGCCCCGCTGCTTGCCCGGTTGGATATCTGAGCTTTGTGGCTTTCTTGTTTCATTTTCGATCTCCTCCCTCAGGCTCGGGAAATATTCCATGTTTGTATGGGGAATGAAGCATGCCGAGACAAATTCATCCATATAGTAGGGATTGCTGCTCAAGTCCATATATGTCATGTTTCTTGCCAGCTCCATAACCTTCTGGCTGGCCTCATCTGAAATCAGCATGGCATACGCTCCCGCAAGGGACGAGTTGCCAATATAGGTATAGCACTTTCTGTTTATATCGGGAAGCATTCCAATCCTTATGCTGTTGTCTATATTGATACCGCTCCCAATTCCTCCGGCAATTATTACCCTGCTGATTACGTTTAAATCAAAATCCAGGGCTTCAAGCATCGTTTTTATCGCGGAAAATATGGCGCCCTTTGCTCGGATAAAGTTGTCAAGGTCAATCTCCGTGAGCTCAATATCCTTTGTGCCGCCGGTATCCTCCCGGAAAGCAAGCACATAGCTCTTTGTGCCGTGTTCCGACTGCTTTATCCTCTTGCCATCGGCTATGATTTTCCCGGCAGGATTGATTATACCTGCCCTGGCCATCTCGGCAACGCAGTCAATTAGGCCGGAACCGCATAAGCCTATAGGCTTCTGGCCCTTCGGCCCGATTATCCCAAATGTGGGCTCAAGGGTTTCCGAATCTATCTGAACGCTCTCAATTGCTCCATCGGTGGCCCTCATTCCGCAGCTTATGTCGCCGCCCTCAAAGGCCGGCCCGGCAGAGCATGCACATCCTACAAGAAAATCACAGTTGCCGAACACAATCTCACCATTTGTCCCCAAATCGATAAACAGCGAGAACTCACTGTCATTCCACATCATGGATGAAAGGGTGCCGGCGGTTATATCCCCGCCCACGTAGCTCCCGATATTCGGAGCCAATATAATATCGGCTCCCGGGTAAGTATTGATTGAAATATCAGAGGCCTTTATCCCAGTAAGCTCCATGAATGTGGGCACATAGGGCTCTTTTCTGATATAGTCCGGGTATATGCCCAGCAACAAATGATTCATCGTTGTATTGGCGGTTATACATACTGTGTAAATCCATTCGTTTCTTATCTCTGTTGAAACGCACATGGTGTCTATAATGGGGATTATGGTCTCCTCAATTACTGCCTTTTGCAGCTTTTCCAAGCCGCCTTTTTTTGTGGCCTCCACAATCCTGTTGATTATATCCGCCCCGTAACGAACCTGGCCGTTTCCTGAGGAAGCCTTCGATATAATCTCCCCGGTTTCAATATCGACTATCACCGCGGAGACGGTAGTCGTTCCGATATCCATAGCCAGGCCGAAAATGGGATGGTCATCATGCTCGTCCCACAGGTCAAGCAATACGGAACATCCCTCCTCCTGCTTTATAAGGCAGCAGAAGGAAAAATCACTTTCCCTGATTATATTTGGAAGCTTTTTAAGAGCGAAATATTCCAGCTTAACAGGCGTTCCGGTTTTTTCCTCGATTGCATTCCCTACCCTTTCAATATCCGCCATGGGATCATCAAGGCTGGGCGGAATTAGTTCAACATAGATTTTCTTCAAACCGGTACCCATGCCGATTCCTGTTGAAAATATGCTGTTTTTTATGTTCTCAAAAATCTCAGCTTCCCTTTTATCGCTTAAATCGGCGATTTTCATCCTGCTCCGATAAGCAGATGCTATATCCGGAACTTCGATAACAATATCCTCGCTACCTACTGCAGCCTCGCAGGCCAATATCCATCCTTCCTTGCTCTCCTCATCAGAAATATGACGGTTGGGAGGGCAGACAAGGTTGCCGGATGCAAGCCTGACCCGGCATTTTCCGCAGGAACCATTTCCCGAGCAAGGCGCGTCAATCGCCACATTAACTTTTCTGGCAACTTCAAGGAGGTTTTCGCCCTCTAGTGCATAGGCAACAACATCCTCGCCGCCTTCGATTTTAAAAGTAATCTGTTGCATTTGCTTACCTTTCGTCTCTATATATTGAATATATAAACAGGTTTTTTTATTCCAAATCAAAGGCGAGCTTCCCTTGCGCGTGATAAAGCTCGCCTTTGCGGTATTAATTAATAACTTCTCCAGATATTATTACATAATCTCGGGCATGCTCAGAGCAGGGTGCCCTTTTTCATTTAAGAAGTTCATAACCTCATCCACATCGGTAGCTATTGTCTCATCGCAGATCATATCTGTGAAATTGTCAATTCCATACAGTTCTTTTGCCACCTTGTTGAGCTTTTCTCCCACATCGTCCTTAAGCTCTTTTGTCATCCACACAATGCGGGCCGGTCCGCCTTCCGCGGCCGCGAATTTCTTTGATGATATATACTGTCTGCCATGTCCCATGAAACCCGGAGTCTGCACTCCGCCCCCCGTCATTGACGCCAGCTCACCAAAGGTCATGCCGCTTGGTGACATGCCCTTAAACTCCCGGTTTACGATAACAACGCCATTTGCCTCGGGCATGATGCCGCATATGCACTCAAAGCAGCCGCAGCTTGTCATGGGCTGTTCAAGTATCGAATACAGCGCTATCTCATCGACCGCTCCATGGGTCTCCTGTTTAATAATCTTATTGACAGACTCATATTTTCCATACTTCTCATCAATGAGCCCTTCCTTGGGTATGGGACGGCTTGGTCCGTTGGGCGTCAGCTCCACCGTGGCCTTGGCATCGAGCCATGAAACAGCGCCGCAGAGCCCAAGCCTTTCCGGTGTAACTATACAGCAGTGGGAAGGGGCAAAGGACTGGCACAGTATGCAGGTATAGTATGTGTCCACGCTCTCATCCGTCAGGCTGGTGATCCTCTCATCCCTGGCTTTGTAAGCGGGCATCGCCAGCTCATCAAGCAGCTTTTGAACCTTCTGACCGTCGGTCACCAGGGTAATCTGACACTTGTCCACAACACTTCCAAATTCGTCTAATATCATATGATAAAGCATCTCGCCCAAATGCTTTAGCTTCAGGCCCTTTGACACGGCCTCCCTGCTTATGCGTACCCTAAGCAGATTTCTCTGTCCCGTGTGCATAACACCTTCCAGGTAGTTGAGCCAGGTGTGTATTTTCCGCTCTATTACCGCTTCGAAGTCGGGCTGCATCTTCGCGCCGTATACCTCAATAATATTCGCCAGGGGCAGATACTGTATTTCATCCGGGATTTCCTCAATATCAGGTCCGTCAACGACTATTCTATGGTCCTCAACCTCTTCCGCCTTCCTGCTGATAACAAGCTCACAGGTGGGATTTCTGTTTGAGGCCATCTCGGTGTTTGTCTCTCCCTTTCTGATTATCTCCCCTTCAAACGCCGAGGCGTAAGAAACGGGAATCGGGATTTCCTTCATTTTTATCTTAATGTTCCTCAGCTCAAGGGAGCACCCAACTGTCTGGCTGTGATCTGTAACCGATTCCAGAGCGCCGGGAACCTGGTTTTCACCCAAATCCACATCAGCAATAACTGGAAATCCCAGGGCTATTGCCCCGGCTCCCGCGGACACCACAACGCTGTCTAACTCGCCGAATGTATTTACAAAGGCGGGCACTCTCTCTTTTGTATATTCAAGCAGAGCCTTAAGGTCCCCCGCCTGAATATTTCCGAATATAAGAGCCGTTCTTATGGCCACGGTAACAACATGTATAACCGCGGTCACATCCTGCCCAAGGGGAACAACCCGGAACTCAAGTCCCATCTTAACGCCGTTCTCTGCGGCCTGTTCTATAACATCGCCCACAAGGAAGCTGAGAAGTCCCTTGCTTTGATAATCCTTAATAATTCCGGCAACGGTTTCCGCATCCTCCGCTTTTCCAATCAACACGGCCACCCCGGGAATATCGCCTGTCACCAGCGGCACTCCCAGAGACCGGATTATTGAGTCTGGCACAAATCCGATGCCCTTTTCATTACCATAGGGATCATCATTGTTGACATATTTGAGTGCTTCAAGTATTTCCGCGCCAACTGCCGTCGCCAGTCCGGCATTGAGCGCCTCTCCCAAGTCATCTTTGTTTGTGATAAGGCTCTTTAAAACCTCCAGGCATGCGGGCAAATCGCCCAATGTGGCAACCTTTACTCCGGTTGCGGCATATATGGTGGGCAGAAAATAAGCCGTATCAGGAAAGGCAATCTTTTTCTCCTCACCGTCCTTCTCAATTGCCGATTTAACGGCATTCTCAGTCAATACGGCAACGGCATTTGAGCCGCTGTATATCAAGTCTGTCAAAACGCTCACGATACTAAAATTTACGCCTCAGTTGAAACACATTTAAAATGCGATTACAAGGCTTCTCCTTTCTCTATATTTATGTAAACCTTAATCGCAATTTCAGGTCCAATCCCCGGAAATTCGCACTATTAAGTCTTTTGTTAAGTTTAATATAGCCCTGTGGTTTGTTTTTATTCTCGTATTCATCCCACAGGGCTATTATGTTATTGATTAAGAAGCGTACTGTTTATATTTCAAGATATGAATCCGCGTAGAGCGTTTCGTTCTTAATAATATCACAGGATTTTATCGTCTCCATAAGACGCAGGTCGCAGGGATTGACTATAGCGGAGGTCAGGCCGCACTGCATCGCCATAGCTACCATTGCACTGTCCATTATGGGTCTTATGTGCTTGGGCATGCCGTTTGAGCAGTTGGAAAGTCCGCCTGTTGAATTAAGTCCCATATCAGCAAACATCTTTATAGCCTCAAGAACTTCCATCTGCTTGTCCTGCATGCCTTTTATAACCAGGAACAGCGGATCAAACCACATATCCTCGGCTTCCATTCCCTGCATCATGCCTCTTTCAAGCATTTCCTGGCAGTAGGCCATACGCTCATCATTGTCCGCAGGTACGCCCTCTTTTGAGCAAAGGGCAATTATAATGGCATCGTTTGCCGCCGCCAAATCAATGTTATCGATACGCTCGCCCGCATCGGCCGAGTTTACAATTGGCTTGCCTTTAGCCCTGTTATATACCGATATGCCTGCTTCGATTGCCTTTTTATTGGCTGTGTCCAGGGCAAGGGGAACATTATCAAAGTTCTCCTGAAGCAGCTTAACGGCCCATTTCATCAGTTCCTCGCCGTTTGACTCAGCGGGCCCGATATTTACATCAAGATAATCCGCACCGGCCTTTAACTGCTCTTCCGCTCTTTTAAGAATCGGCTCCGGATCCATATTATTCATAGCTTCGCGAATAACCGGTGATATGCAGTGAATTCTCTCTCCGATGGTTATAAATTTGGCCATATTCTCATCTCCCTTTTAAGTTTTTATTTGTTTGCAAATTCTCTCATGAATTTGACAAGGGCAACAGCTTCGTTCGGTCCCACTACCACGTTCCAGCCAGGCAGCTTCTCCTGAAGCTCACCTTTGAGCACAGCTACCTTGCCCGGCAGAATGAGGTTACGGTTTTTAATCTTGTTTTCTATGTCATAATCGGTAATAAACTTCGCTATGGAGGATGCGCTGAGTTTTCCGGCTGCCCATGCAGTCAGAACGGAGTATCCGCCTGCGTCGCTTATAAGGAGGTTTACCGGCACACCGGAGCGCTCCAGCTCTCCTGAGACCACAAAATATGTCAGCGCGAAGTCAACCGTTATGCAACAGGGAGCATTCTCATCGGCCTTGTTAAGGGGATAGATACCCGGCTCCACCTTCATCGGCTTCTGCGGATCCGTGAATATGTTCTGTCTGAGGCCATGCAGTGCCAGGCTTTCCGCGTATGTCATTTTTTCCAGCACTATAATTGAGCCGTATTTAACTGTAAACAGCGAAGCCAGGGCGGTCTGCATTGCCTCGTCACCCGGGGCCATTGCGGCCACATCAACCAGTGACGGATATCCAAATACCCTGTCTTTATTTAAAATTGCAGCTCTGCGGATCTGAACCGCGGCTTCAAAAGCTGTCTTAATAGAATTGCAGCCCACGTTTAAAACAAGGTTTTTGTTTCCGAGAGCCTCAAGCTTTTCCACGGTATCATAAAGCTCGTCAAGGTTTTCACCTGTAACGCCCAACAGCAGTCCGTTTTCCGTAGCTATTTTGCTCATTTCTTCATAGTTTGATGCATTCGCTCCGTCCAGAACAGGCTTTGCGTCTGCAATTTCGGCAACTGCCTTTGACGCTGTGGCAGGATCTGAGCAAGAGAGAATAACGCCGCGTCCGGCCTCAGCGGCCTTCCTGGCCAGCTCCACAAATCTGTCGGCATTTCCCGTATATTTAACGAAAATCAATTCCGCGTACATGCGCTCGCCTATACGCTCATAATCCACCTTCAGAGACTCGTCCATAACAGCCTTTACTTCAGCATCGTCCATTGTGTCGCTGAGGGTGAAGGCATAGAGAGTTTTACTTACAAATGTTTTCTCATGTCTGAAAAGAACTGTTTCTCCGCCCAGCTTGTACTCAGTGTCTCCGGATTTTAACGTGAGAGTCTTCATCGGAGGAGCGGTGGATTCAGCCAGCTTGGCCAGAACCTCCTCAGAAAGATGAGGGCACTTTGTCACTTCAATGGAACCCTGAGCAACCTTCATTGCAAAAGCCATGCAGGTGGGATTGCCACATTCTTTGCAGTTTGTTTTTGGTGTCAGTTTAAATATGTCAAGACCTTTTAATGCCATATCGTTAGTCCTCCGTTCAGATAAGTTCTTTAATAAGCTTTGCAACGGTCTTTATGGATGTGGGATGTCTGAGAATAACAGCGCTGGAGCCGGAAGCAAGAACAGCAACCGCAGTTGTTACTTCCATGCTTATTCCTCTTGTCTCCGCGCTTCCCCACTGAGGCATGTCTTCTTCCGTTGCCGTGGATTCCTTGACTGCCCAAGTCTCGGAGCTGACAGGTGTTATAATGGGCATCTGCAACATAGCGTCGTTTTGCGACAAGGCCGCTGAATTAACCCTGTCAAGAGTTGAAATAACATATTCAAATCCATATCCGGAAGCGGCTGTTCCGATATTCATTACAATGTTTTTAGCGTCAACACCAATCTGGCTGATGAGCACATTGAGCTGCTTTGCCAGGTTCAGGTCAACAGAAGATTCAGCACCCACCTTCTGACCGTAGGCCAGACCGACAGCCGCAGCAATGCTCTTATAGTTTTCCTCTTTTGCGGATAAGTAAAGAGCGTTTTTACCCTGAAGAGCATCGGCTACTTTCTCAAACAGTTGGGCATCTTTTTCATCGTTATCGCACCCTATGATTACCAGGGGCTTGTCTATTGCCTCACTTACAGCCCTGGCCGTCTCAACGCAGTCAGCCACAGGCGCGTTCTCTCCGTTTGGATCGGCACTGTCAAGTCTTATGCAGACAAAATCAACGTCCTCAAGCTCAGCAGCCTTTTTTGCCATATCCGCCACCGTCTTGCATCCGGCATAAAAATCGCGTATTCCCGGTACCTGATCCTCAAAACCCAGATCAGATATCTCCACGCCGATTCTGGGAGGATTTTCAATTGCGTTGTCAAAGGTATAGAAGGGCATAACATTCTGTCCGCCCAAAACAATCTTCTTTTCGCCAACGCCAAGTTCCACCGCGTTTATCGCGGCGTTAAACTTTTGAACAGGCTTTTTAAAGGGCATTTTCAAATCTCCTTTTTACAGTAGTATTTTTTTTATAATATCGCGGACCGCAATTTTCACGGGCGCGTCTTCGGGCAAGTCGACCAGCGGTTTGCCCTCTGAATCATATTTATAAACCAACTCGTCCTGTGGTACTACGGCGAGCAGGTCAAGACCCTGCAATTTGATTTCTTCTTTAATGCCTTCGCTTAACTCCCCTTCCGGAGCCCTGTTGATTATTAATTTGACCTGCTTGGCAGGAAGCTCCAGGTCATTGATAAGTTCCTTTATCCGGCCCGCAGCCTGTATGCCTCTTCTGGAGCAGTCACTTACAAGCAAAATCGTATCTACCTGGGGAAGTATTCCCCTGCTTATATGTTCCATTCCGGCTTCATTGTCCATAACCACAAAGCTGTAACCGCCGGACAATTTATTAACCTGAGTCTGAAGAAGTCCGTTTACAAAACAATAGCAGCCCTGTCCCTGGGTTCTGCCCATTACAAGTAAATCATAATCATCCATCTCCACAAGAGCCGATGTCATCCTGAACTCGGCATAATCCTGTTTTGACATGCCAGCTGGTATAGGGCTGGGAGTCATCATCTCGCTTTTGGCTATCTCTTCCCTGAGATCCCCCAAAGTTGTCTCTACTTCTACACCCAATACTTCGTTTAAATTTGAATTGGCATCGGCGTCAACAGCCAAGACAGGACCCTTTCCCATCTTGCTCAAATAGTGGATCAAAAGGCCGCTGATAGTCGTTTTTCCGGTTCCGCCTTTACCGGCGATTGCGATGGTTTGAGCCATTGAGCATATCACCTCACTTCTTATTTATATGGACGTGTGTTTCTAGATTTTATACGAATAAATACATTCTGTAAAGTCTTTACGCGGCTAATATTTCGACAACTCCGTTTACAAGGTCGGCTTTTTTAAGCTTTCCCTTGATTTTGGTCTCAGTTCCCAAAATGTCCGTCATAATAATCCATTCACCGTCAATCTCAATATTGCTTATGTTTTTTGCCAGAACCTGATCTTCATCTGTGCTTTTAAAATAAGCTGTAGCCAGACACATAATAGCCTCCAATATACATAAGATTTGCTGTTCCACACTGCTCCTGTTTTTTAGCCGCAAAGGCATACAACCGTCACTTTAGAAGGTTTATGGTCTTTTCCAGGCGGTCATTCCCCTCCTCGAAGAATGATACGGCCTCCGACAAAACGGCTGCCGCCTCGCTCTTGCCGGAATTCAATAGCCTGTCTGCCAATTCCCTGAGTTCCTGGGCATGATGCCTGTTATGGGACAGCATATAGGTAATCAGCGCAAATACCTCTTTGTCTTCTTTGACATCGCCATGTTCATGGCTATGTCCGCCGTGAGAATGAGTATGCTCGTGCGAATGCCAGTGATCGGAACCGTCATGGGTGTGACTATGCTTATAGCTATCCCCATCATGAGTATGCTTGTTAAAATCTTTCGTAATTCTCACCTCTTCAAGCTGAAAAAGCAGTCATTTTGTTAATCGGCAACTATATGCCCATAAAATAATGAGCTGCAGCAATATTATACCTATTTAATGTTATTTTATCAATTGTAAATTAAGACAAAATCTTATCAATATTGTACAGTTCTTTCACCATCGCGTCAATTTTTTCGTCAATTACCCTTGTTTTTATGATGTTGACAATCTGTCCCGGATTATGTTAATATCAAATGTAATCGTTTAAGTATCTGGTTTTTTCAGTTTTGTTTTTTTCAAAGATTTGTCTTATTCTGAGAGTGACAGGGAGGCAGGCATATGTCCGTGGACATAAAAGAGCTGGCTTGGAAGATGGATAAAATGTTTATGCTCAGGCGAATGATGCTCACAAAGAGCATAGCCAATACCGGGCTTTACTTAGGCCAGCTTCCTATACTGGCTTATATTTCACACAATGACGGGTGTACACAGAAGGAAATTTCAGACTGGCTCAATGTATCTCCCGCCTCTATCGCATTGTCTACAAAGCGTTTGCAAAAAGCCGGATTTATCAAGAAAGCTGTCGATAAGGACAATCTCCGCTGCAACAGGCTCAGCGTTACGGAAATCGGCAGTGAAACCGCCATAAAATGCCGGGAGGCTATGAACCGGTTTGATGAAAATATGTTTAAAGGCCTGTCCGATGCGGACCTGAAGCAATTTGAAAAAACTATCGACTTTTTTATAGATAATATGACAGACGGCGAAGGCTTGGACGTGGACTTTGTCCCCATGATGGAGATGGACGACAACATTCAAAAACGGATGGAACGCTCATCAAGAAAAAAGACGGGCGCCGAAAGCGAAGCTGAATAGTCATAACACCTTTCACAAATGATTTGAGGGGCTGTTGCATTAAAAACGCAACAGCCCCTTCTGTTATTATCCTACCTTCACAACGCCGAGGCGATATTGATCACATACACGCCCCTAATGGCGCAATACTCCGTTGTCAGCTTTGTGCCGCCCTTTCCTTTTGTCATGTAACATATACAGCAGCTGCTTCTGTCTACCATGTCGCGATTTCTTTTCTGCATGCAGCCCTTGTAATAAGCATCAGATGAGTATATCACCTCATCGGCTCTTGACTTGATATCCTCGTATATGGCCTTATTCTTTTTACTCCATTTTTGAGCCTGTTCAGGGCACGGCAGCACCAGTATAAGGCGCAGTGTTTCATATTCCTGCTTCAGTTTCAATACTGTCCGGGCTGCCAGCGTATCAAATCCCAGAGCTCCCCCCGCGCAAAAGTCCGTATAACCCCGGTCAATCAAATGCCTTATTTGCTCTTCAAGCCTGGCCTCAATCAAGGCCGTATCGGCTGGCAAATCCCTGTGTCCTGTAAAACAGCATGTCTTTTCCTTCATATCAGTCTTTGTCTATTCCGGACAGGTCATAGGGAGTTGTCTGGTAAACGTAATAATTGAGCCAGTTATTATAGAGTAGCTGGGCGTGGGAACGCCAGATTATAACAGGCTTCTTTTCCGGATCATCGTCTTCAAAATAGTTTGTGGGTATGTCGGGGTTCAGCCCCTTTTTAACATCCCTGAAATACTCCTTTGCCAGAGTATCCGCATCATATTCCGGATGGCCTGTGATAAAGAATCTCCTGTTGTTTTCACTTTTCACTGCGAAGACGCCGGCTTCCGGAGATGTTGATAAAAGCTCAAGCTTGTCATTTGCCAGAATATCCTCAGCTCTTACCTCGGTATATCTGGAGTGAGGCATATAGAACACATCATTAAAGCCTCTGAATAACGGAGAATTCGGTTTTTCCGCAGTATGGCTGAATACTCCGGAAAGCTTTTTGGGAAGGTCGTACTTCTGAATTCCATAGTGGTAATACAGTCCCGCCTGTGCTCCCCAACATATGTGAAGGGTGGAGTGCACATTGCTCTTGGTCCATTCCATTATCTCACACAGCTCTTCCCAGTAATCCACCTGTTCAAAATCAAGCCTCTCAACCGGCGCACCGGTGATTATCATACCGTCATAACGATTGTCCCTTATCTCATCATATGACCGGTAAAATGTCTCCAGATGCTCCGGGTTGGTGTTCTTTGAATCGTGGCTTATTGTGCGGAGCAACTCAATCTCAACCTGGAGAGGCGTGTTTGAAAGCTTTCGCAGGAGCTGTGCCTCTGTATCCAGTTTTGTGGGCATGAGATTTAATATGAGCATTTTTAAGGGCCTGATGTCCTGATGAAGGGCTCGATATTCTGTCATTACAAATATGTTTTCTCCCTCTAGTATGCTTCGAGCCGGCAAGGAGTCCGGTATTTTAATTGGCATATCGCTCTTCCCTCCTGTCAGACATTGCTATATTGACCGTATTAGCTTTAAATTATAACAATTATAATATCTCTATGTCAAATTGACCAGACTTAAATAATGTCCACTGTATAAATGCTTTTTGCAAAAAGTGCAAATTTGCTTTTTTACGGGCAACACAAACCTGTTTTGACCGTTTCAGATACATTGACTGACAGCCTGCGTACAAGGTTTTTTGCCGATTATGTCAAAAACCTTGTACGCAGGCTGTAAATACGGTTGTGCCCTAAGACTAAAACGGCAGCCCGCGAACCTGCCGACTGCCGTTTTTTATTATCTATCCCTTAAAAGCTATAGTTCACCAGGTTTGCAACCATCATGGCCAGCGTCCCCAAGGTGTATAATATCATCCCTACATTCAAGAACACCGTCTTAAATCCCGTGCCTTTTGCCAGCTGTAATGGCGCCGATTCCAATACGAAGGTCTTTCGCTTTATTATAAAAAGCACAATTCCCGCAATGGCCACGGCAAATAAGAACATTACATATGCGATGAAACCTAAAAGCTGCGGAAGATTCTCCATAACATACTCCGTCAGTGCCCCCGTATCCGACGGGTCAAGCCTCTGAAGGGAACCGTCCAGTATTTCGCCGGAAATAAGAGGCAATAAAACTCCGCTCATGAAATTAATCAGCATGTGCAATAAGACGGGATAGCGCAGTCTGCCGGTCCTGATATATATGTACGCGAATATGGCCCCCAGGGCAAAGGCGTAGAAAAATTGGTAGAGGTTCCCATGATACAGTCCGAACATAAGGCCTGAGAGCAATACGGCAATACCTTCTCCATATATCCATATCCGGTCAATTATCAGCTTTCTGAATATGAGCTCCTCTATAAAGGGTGCCAAAATGACCATCACCAGTATCTTAAACAAGAAACTCGATTGTGATACCAGCAGGTCCACAGGGTTAAAGCTTGGAGTATCAATCAGCCGCCCGATTACCGTATTTATCAGATTTCCGATTATATTGCCTATATATCCGATACCCATGCTTATGACAAGAAATGTTATAAACGTTCCTATGCCCACGCTCCGCGGCTGCAGACCGGAGGCGGGCGCTCTCATTAGTATCGCAATCCCGATAGGTACGGCAAAAACATACTGAGGTACAAAAGCTGCCACCCAGAAAAACCAGGGCTTTAATACCACCAGCGGAGCATATTTAGCTGTAAGCTTCACACCTGCATACTGTATCAGCAGCGTCACCACCAGTATGACAAAACAGGCTATGCCGATACGAGAGTATACTCTTCCCGGTCTCGGGGCCCTGTATTCCTGCAAGGTTGTATCCACAATAAAACCTCCCGCTGCACGTATATTCGTCAATAAAGAATTGCAAGAGCTTCAGGCTAGATAAAATAATCCATAATTGCGTCAACATCTCCGAACTGGGCGGTTATGATGACTGCCACTATATAATCACCCTGCATACAAACGGCATAATACTGGCTGAGCATCAAATTCTCCTCATATGCGGGCAGCACCGTATAGGTTATGCCGCTAAAATCGGTTTCATACATATCGTCAAACTGATAGCTTGTGTCCTGCATGGTCTGCAGTTGATTCTTTAACAACTCAAGATAATCCGCTTCTGATATCTGAAGGCCTCCCATCGTCAGGGCTATATTCTCATACATTATTATAACATTGTCTCCTGTCAGGGGGTTCATTGCCATCATGTCATAAACAGAAGTCATCCGGGCCACTTCGAGTATCCATGCCTCTTCATCGGTCATAGTCTCCTCAGCTATTCCCAGCAGCGCGGCCAGTTCTTCGTCCGACGCCGCGACCCATCCTTCAGGCAATACGAAGCTCAAACCCGAGAATTCGCTGTAATACACATCGTCGGACCATGTCCCTCTGACGGGAGCCCCCTGCCCGGCAGGTTCGTCAATCGATGGGGTTGCCGTCGGTTCCACTGACGGCTCTGCCGTCTCTGTCGGGTCTACTGGCTCTTCCGGCTCAGTCACGTCATTTGACTGGACAGCCGTTTGTTCCGGTGTCGGCGAAGCCTCTTCCGGATCCGTAGGTCTAATGGTGCAGGATGCAAACAGCGCAAGCATAAGCGCAAGACATACTATTCCCGCGTAAATTCTTCTCATCATTTTCCTTCCCCTTTTATGTATTTTTGTCTTTTTAATGTTTGTCGCCCTTTTGGACAACAGAGCAGATGTTTTAGCCATTTTATTATAATTCTTGAAAATTTTTATTGCATATATAAATTATTAGGGTTAAAGCTGACGCCTTAACCCTAGTTTTTATCTTACGCCATTTGCTTCATTGCGTTCATTTTTATTCCAGGCCCCATTGTTGATGCGGTTACACAGCTTCGGATGTACTGGCCTTTGGCCGCCGCCGGTTTAGCCTTGATAACAGCGTCCAGAAGTGCCATATAGTTTTCATAGAGCTTTTCGACTCCAAAAGAAACCTTTCCGATGGGGCAATGTATAATATTGGTCTTGTCAAGACGGTATTCAATCTTACCTGCTTTTATCTCGTTGACCGCCTTTGCGATATCGTTGGTTACAGTTCCGGCCTTCGGTGTGGGCATCAGGCCCTTCGGGCCGAGTATGCGGCCGAGACGCCCCACAATACCCATCATATCGGGTGTGGCGACTACCACATCAAAATCCAGAAAGTTTTCCTGCTGGATCTTCTGAACCATATCCTCAGCTCCAACATAATCAGCGCCGGCTTCCAGGGCTTCCTTCTGGCGCTCTTCCTTGCAAAACACAAGAACCCGGGCAGTCTTTCCCGTTCCGTGGGGAAGCACTATGGCTCCTCTTACCTGCTGGTCCGCGTGGCGGGAGTCGACTCCCAGCCTCAGATGAAGCTCAACTGTCTCGTCAAAATTGGCTTTAGCTGTTTTTATCAATAATTCGAAAGCATCCTTCGGGTCGTACAGAATCGTTCTGTCTACAAGCTTCGCGCTTTCTTTATATTTTTTCCCTCTGAACATTTTTTTCCTCCTTAATTCGTGGAGTGCTCACTCTCCACTGAGTGGTTATTCGGAATTATCCTCCCACATGACCCGCTCTGTCAGTCAACAACCGTTATGCCCATGCTGCGGGCAGTTCCCGCCACCATTTTCATGGCAGCCTCTACGGTTGTGGCATTGAGATCGGGCATTTTCTGCTCAGCTATTTTTCTTACTTCATCCCTGGTAATCTTAGCGACCTTGTCCTTGTTTGGAACACCTGAACCTTTTTCAATGTTGCAGGCCTTTTTAATCAGATTGGCCACAGGCGGAGTCTTTGTAATGAAAGAGAAGCTGCGGTCTGCGTAAACAGTGATGACAACGGGAATCACTGAGCCCATGTCATTTTTTGTGCGTTCATTGAATTCCTTGGTAAAGGCGGCTATATTAACACCGTACTGGCCAAGGGCGGGGCCCACCGGCGGGGCGGGTGTCGCTTTTCCGGCCGGCAGTTGTAGTTTTATATATCCTATAATCTTCTGTGCCACTGTATGTGTACCTCCTAATATAATGTGGTGTTGCGGTAAAATTCCGTGGAATTTTACGCAATTTTGGCGGAGAATTCTCTTCTCCTCCCACTTTAGAAAACCAAACTATTAAGTAGCTTCTACCTGGTCAAGTTCCAAATCAACCGGTGTTTCCCTGCCAAACATTGAGACAACGACCCGAACACGGTTTTTCTTGACTTCCACTTCCTCGACTGTGCCTATAAAGCCGTCCAGGGGCCCATCCGTTATTTTGACCGTATCGCCCTCTTCATATCCCACGACGATTTCACTTTTCTCCACACCGAGGGCTGCAATCTCCTCTTCAGTCAATGGTATGGGCCTGTTGGCCGCGCCCACAAAGCCTGTGACACCTCTTATATTTCTCACAAGATGCCAGCTTTCGTCGGTCATAATCATCTTTACCAAAACATAGCCGGGAAATATATTGTGCTCTGAAACCTTTGTCTTGTTATCGGTGATTTCGGTCACAGTTTCAACAGGAATGCTCACTTCCTGAATCAAATCACGAAGCCTTCGGTTTTCAACGGCCTTTTCTATTGTGGCCGCAACGGTTTTTTCATAACCTGAGTATGTGTGAATTACATACCATTTTGCGCTCTCAGCCATTTAAACCTCCGTTTCGGCAGAGCATCGAGATACTCGATGTCGAAGCTTTCACAAATCTGAAGAACATTTCTATCCGAGTGATATAAGGGTCTGTACCACAAGCAAGGCAACCTGATCAAATGCATAGATAACTACACCTGATATAATCATAACAACAAATACGATAACAGAATTGTTAACAAGCTGCTTTCTTGTTGGCCAAACAACCTTTTTAAGCTCGCTTTTCATCTCTCTGAACCAGCGAGCGCTTCTTTTCCCGAGCCCGTCTTTTTTCTTCCTGCTTTTATCCGGCTTAGCTTTTCGGGTATTGGCAGGTCTTACCTTCTTCTTCTCGGTTGACATTTGAACACTCCCCTTCCCCAGCTACCGCTATTTTGTCTCACTGTGAAGCGTGTGCTTACGGCAAAAGCGGCAATATTTTTTCAGTTCCAGACGATCCGGCGTGTTCTTTTTGTTCTTCATAGTGTCGTAATTGCGCTGTTTGCATTCAGAGCATCTTAGTGTAATTTTGACTCTCATATATCGGCACCTCCTTATAGCCTCCCTGAGGGCAAAAACTTAGGCACAACGAACTAAGCCTCTCTGCCGACAGGTGAAAGTACTATACCATATCAGGAATATCAGGTCAAGGATTTTCTTTCAAATA
>JAAYOP010000056.1 GCA_012520295.1 Clostridiales bacterium
AAATCCCCTATATCAACCTTATCCGGCAAAATACCTTTTAAGAGTCCTTTAAGACCATCGGAAAGGCTGCGGGAGCCGGAAAATAAGCCCTTTGGTTTTGGTATGGGATTTGACGCTTTTGCGGCGGAACGGGAATCGGGATCCGGCACAGGGACAGGTTTTGGGGGTATTTTATCCTCGGGCTCTTCTACCCTGTAGAATTTGCCCGTATTGCCTATATACCTGTTATACATGGCCGGATCCTCCAAATTCGGGAAATACTTTTCTGGCAATCCTGGCAAGTCTGCAGATGCTCAGGGCCTTATCCACTTTATCTATTCTCTCGTGGGAAAGGTAGGGCTTAATGGCCGCGATAAGCCTTTCGGTATCACTGGGGGTGGAAAGCTCTTTGATTGCTCCGGTCAGCATTTGCATAACACGCGGATCAAGACCGGCAAGACTGTCCCCATTACCTCCGGAAGTGGTGGCGTCTGCCTGTGAAGAAGCCGGGGATACGGAATTTTCGTTACCGGAAAGCGCACGGGCGAGCTGCATGATTCGCTCCATGCTTTCCGGTGATGACAGAAGGGAGTTTATTTTGTTTTCAAGGTCCTCCACAGGAACGCCTCCTCATATAAGTTATTTAAGAAGCTCGGAAAGCTGCCTGGCCAGCCTTGCGCCCTCTTCGGTGCTCATAACCTTTTTTATGACTTTCTGCAGGGTTTCCGTATCGCCCTTTTCCATGGCGGTCTTGAGTTCCTCAGTGTTGCCCATCATCTCCCTGACCTTCTGGCCGTCGCTTGATGTGGCGATTTTCTTGATCTCGTCAGCTTTGTTTTGCAGCCTGGAGCCTTTTGAGCTGCTCAAAAACTCATTGGCGAGCTTTTCAAATTGAGTTGACATTCAGCACACCCCCAATAATAAATTGGTCTTCAATTTCAGTATATTCATTTTATTACGGGTGGTGTCTGCAAGATTTTGAGAAACAGGAGCCTTGCCCCGTGCCGGCGGTAATCCTATATATAACTATAGAAGGTAAATCAAAATTTATGACAGAAGGACATGTAGTTTACAGAAATCAGGAATTGGTTGCCAGTAGAGGAGGGACATTTTCATAACGCATGCAAAACTCCCCAGGGTGCAACCGCAGGGGGCGGCTTCCCGGACGCCCCGCAAATGAAAAAAGGCTATCGGCGTTATGCCGACAGCCTTTGTATTCTGATATTTAAAATTTATAGCGCCGCCTTGGCCTTTTCCACAAGGGCTGCGAATGCAGGAGCATCGTTTACAGCCAGCTCGGAGAGCATTTTGCGGTTCATGTTTATGCCCGCCAGTTTAAGTCCGTGCATAAAGGTTGAGTAATTGATCTGATTCTGCCTGCAGGCAGCGTTTATTCTGGTTATCCAGAGTCTGCGGAAGTCGCGCTTTTTCCTTTTTCTTCCCACATATGCATATGTGAGAGATTTCATAACGGCTTGATTAGCCATCTTAAAGTGCTTTGACTTGGAACCCCAATAGCCCTTAGCAAGTCCGAGCACCTTTTTTCTTCTTTTGCGTGTCATTGTTGAGCCTTTAACTCTAGCCATTTTATGTGCCTCCTATATATGAGTGATAATATTCCTTATTTGTAAGGGATCATGCGTTTGATGGTAGGTGCGTTTGTTACATCTGCATACGTTCCCCGACGGAGGCCTCTCTTGCGCTTTGTGGTTTTCTTTGTGAGGATGTGGCTCCTATTGGCGCGGGAGCGCTTAACATGCCCGTTCTTTGTGAGCCTGAATCTTTTTTTTGCGCCACTGTGTGTTTTTATTTTGAGTTTTGCCATAGTGGTTCTCCTTCCAAATCTGATAATTGCCGGGCTTATACAATCCTCGCAGTTATAAATGTGTTGATATATGTTGTTATAAGACTTCAACAATAGCTGCATGGTGCGGGAAAACCCCGGCTGAATTGCAGCTGCATTTTTTGCAGCTATTTGGTAGGTGCTTTAGGGGACAGAAACATGGTCATATGTCTTCCGTCAAGTTTGGGGCTTTTATTGATTACGGCAACTTCCTCACATGCTTCTGCAAAGCGTTTGAGAAGATCATGACCTAAATCGGTATGTGTCATTTCTCTGCCGCGAAAACGAACAGTGACTTTAAGCCTGTTTCCTTCTTTAAGAAATTTCAGGCCGTTTTTAAGTTTGACATTGAAATCATTTAGACCAATGCTCGGTGACATGCGTATTTCCTTGACTTCAATCACATGTTGATTTTTCCTGTTCTCTTTTTCGCGTTTGGACTGCTCGAAGCGATATTTGCCATAATCCATTATTCTACAGACAGGCGGGTTTGATCTGGGTGCTACTTTTACCAAGTCAAGATTTTTCTCATAAGCAATTTTCAAAGCCTCCTGTGACGACATTATGCCCAACTGAGTGCCGTCATCGTCAATGAGACGTATTTCCTTATCGCGGATATTCTCATTGATTTGATGAACCATGTTACTGATACGAAAACACCTCCAAATAATATAAAGAATAAGAATAAGCGCGGACACTGAGCATCCGCGCAA
The DNA here is from genome assembly GCA_012520295.1 of Clostridiales bacterium. Lineage (GTDB taxonomy): Bacteria > Bacillota > Clostridia > Oscillospirales > Oscillospiraceae > JAAYOP01. The sequence continues at coordinate 2,536 of JAAYOP010000056.1, forward strand.
AACATCCAAAGCCAACTCCGGCAAGACGCCGAAGATAAAGCAAATGTTAACCACAGCGCTATAATATATAGGCCGGGTGAGGACGGGGATGCCGTTCCTGCTTTATTGTTACTATAATATTCTAGCAGAGTCGCTCATAATTGTCAATAAAATTTTTCTGTCAAAAAGCTATTTGGCCACAATGCCCTGCCCAGGCTTTATGAAAGACGCATATTAAGGGTATAATATAATGTCCACTGAACAAATGCGTTTTGCGAAACCCATTTGCAAAAAGAGCAAAACTACTCTTTTTGACGGGTAAAACAAGGCTGTTTTGCCCGTTTCAGATACATAGTGTGGCAGGCATTAATATGGACTGATTTACATTAGCCGATACTAATGCCTGAATTATGTATATAGGAAACGAGGTTAACATGAGAAATAAGCTGGAATACCCGACCGTATTTATAATCGGGGCAGGGGGCTACGGCAGTATGGAGCTTCTTTTTAGAGGGCATACTCATTGGACCATGTATGTTCTGGGCGGAATATGTCTGTGCCTTATATATGCTATCAGCAATTATAATAAGCTGACCATACCGGAAAAATGGCTTATATGCACAGTGGCAATAAGTGGAGCGGAGTTTATTGCCGGTGGCCTTGTCAACCTCACCCTGGGCTGGGAGGTTTGGACATACTCTCATTATCCTATGAATATTCTCGGACAGGTATGCCCGCTGTTCTCGCTGCTCTGGCTTCTTTTATGCATACCCATATGCCCGCTGTGCATAAAGCTGAAAGTTGTGTTTAACAAACTGCCGCCATATAAAAGAGATGTATAAAACCTCAGGGCCAAGCAAGCAGTGCTTTGAAGGGGTCAGGTCAAGGCCCTTGTGGAGCTCCACTTGCTCAGGTAGGGGATAACATTCTTCCAGAGTATCGCTATGAATATGGTCTGCAAGGGAATCATAATGGCAATCTGAATAAGCCTGGTGGGTATCAGGGATATCAGCCTTACATCGTAGAAGAAATGTATGAGCAAAGTGTTAGTGACCAAGGAGAAAACAATGTTATTTACGAGAGCTGCAACAAATGCGATTCCGATTGTACCCCAGTGGGACGCAGGAGCCTTCCGGTAGAGTATAAGGCCCCAGACAGCGCCTGCCAGAAAGGCGTTGAGGGTGAAAAAGGGATTGAAAGCCCCCGCAGGGAATAACAGGGCACCGATGACATCAGCAATGGCATAGATGATAGCCGCATATGCCGGACCGAAGGTCATGGCTGCCACTATAATCGGAACGAAGCCGAAACCGATCTTGGCAGTTAAAACATTAATGCCGAGCAGGCGCGTCAGGACTACTGCCATAGCTATCAGCAGAGCAGAAGTAACCAGTTTTCTTGTGGTGATCAAAACGTATCCCTCCCGAAATATTTACGTATTTTGCCCACTTGATACAGTGAGCCGAAGATGCATATTATGTCCTCCGGTGAAGCTTCATAAATTGCCGTATCAAGGGCTTGATTGATATCGGGAAAAGCTCTGACAGGAACGTCCGAGCGCCTTTCGATATCTTCGGCTAGCTCAACGGGGTTAAATGCTCTGTCGTTTGGCGGAGATATTGTATAAAAACGCTTGGCGACAGGCAGTGTCTGCAGAATAACCGACCGGTAATCCTTGTCCGATAGTATTCCGAAAACAAAAACAATTTTTTTCCCGGGAAACAATTGAGACAGGCTTTCTGTCAGTGCCCTGGCGCTCTGAGGATTATGAGCGCCATCGATGATTATATACGGTTTTTCGCCAAGGAGTTCAAAGCGGCCCGGCCAGTATGCGGCGGAAAGCCCTGAGCTTATGGAATCGTCTTCAATTTTATAGCCTTTTTGCTGAAGGGCTTTCACTGTTTCTATGGCTGTAATGGCATTGTTCACCTGGTATGAGCCGCCAAGCCCGATTTGCAGGTTTTCATATATGTCATATTTAAATATAGTTTTTTCAGGAGAAGCGGTCTTAATACCTGCCCTGCTTCCATCGGCAATAACAAGCTTGGAATTGAGCGCATCACAGGCTTTTGAAACTATATTTTCCACTGTCTTTGACTGGGCATAAAGTACCGTCGTACAGCCGCTTTTTATTATGCCCGCTTTTTCAGCGGCAATAAGCTCAACGGTGTTTCCCAGAAAATCCGTATGCTCAAGGTCTATATTCGTTATGACTGCCACCTGACAGCTTTTAATCACATTTGTAGCATCCATCCTACCGCCCAGTCCGGTTTCCAGCACAACCACATGGCAGTTGTTATTCTTAAAGTGCATAAACGCCATAGCCGTTAGCATCTCAAAGCTGCTGGGGCGGCGCATGCCGGTTTTCTCAACGCGCCGTGCTGCTTTTTTGATTTGGGCTACCAGAGATATTATCTCTTCATCTGATATTTTTGTGCCGTTTATTTGAATTTGCTCATTTAATTCAGAAATTGCCGGGGAAATGAAAAGACCTGTTTTATATCCGGCTTCTTTCAGAATAGAGCTGATAAACGCACAGGTTGAGCCTTTTCCGTTGGTGCCGGCCACATGCACGTATTCAAGTCCCATGTGGGGGTTTCCCAGTTCGCCAAGCAGGCATTCGATGGCTTCCAGCCCAAGGGTCCAGCCCGAGGGAGGCTCAGTCTGGAGAAAGCTCGCGGCCTGTTGGATGGTCATAATCTCAGAGATATAAATTCCTCCCTAAAGAATGAGTGGACCTCGCTAACCTGATAGAGAGTTCCGAATATGCATATCACATCATCTTCCCTGACATCCCTCATTGCGGCACGAAGGGCCGAGGGTATATCCGGGTATGCCTTGATGGGTGCCGTGGAGTTGTGCAGCGCGATTTCGTTTTTAAGCCTCTGTGCATCAACAGCCCGGCCTGAGGAGGGAGCTACGGTATAAAAGCTCTTTGCCAGAGGCACAGCAAGCTCTATGCTGCCCCCATAGTCCTTGTCGGCGAGAAAGCCGGTTATAAATATTATCTTTTTGTCGCCAAAGAGCGCTTTTAGGCTCTCCATAAGGGCAGCTGCGCCCTGGGGATTGTGGGTGCCGTCCACTATGACGGTGGGATTTTCGCCGACAATCTCAAATCGCCCGGGCCACCTGGCTGATTTCAAGCCCTGTCTGATACATGCCTGATCAATATTCCAGCTTTTATCGGCAAGCACTTCGGCTGCAACAAGAGCAGTCACGGCGTTTTTTACCTGGAACAGGCCCGGCATGGAAATTTCCAAATCCCTATATCTGTCGAAATCAAAAACACTTCCGTGAACCCCCGTGCTTTTGATTACCGCCTTATCTCCGTCGGCAAAGAGTAGGGACGCGTTTTGCTTTTTGCACTCTTCCTCAATGACCCTCTCCACTTCTCTTGTTTGAGAATAGCAGACCACATGACCGTCCCTTTTTATGATGCCGGCTTTTTCCGCGGCTATCTGCCTGAGGGTGCTGCCCAGATATTCGGTATGGTCGAGGCCTACGCTTGCTATAACCGAGACCTCGGAGCTGTCAATGACATTTGTGGCGTCCAGCCTGCCCCCCATTCCAACCTCCAGCACCACAATATCGCATTTGTGGCGCTTAAAATAGATATAACCAACTGCGGTGATAAGTCCAAAAATTGTTGGCCTGGGGTAGCCCCGGGAAGTCATACGTTCACATGCTTCCGCTACGAGCTTTGTTATTTCGGCAAACTCATCGTCGGAAATAAGCTCACCATTTATCCGGAAGCGTTCATTTATGGTATTGAGATGGGGGGAGGTAAACAGCCCCGTTTTATACCCGGCACACCTGAGAATGCTGGAGAGCATCGCACAGGTGGAGCCTTTTCCGTTTGTGCCCCCAACGTGGACATATTTCATACCTTTTTGAGGATTCCCCAGCTCCTCCAACAACCTGTTGAGGATGGATATGCGTTCATTGCTGGGGCTGGGCGTACTCCATATAAAATCAAGGGCTTCGTTATAGGTCAAAAAAAATCCTCCTTTGTGCCGGCACAAAAGAAGATGCACTGCTCCCAATATGGAGCACTGTTTCCAGTCATATTGTGTCAGCGGACGCGGAACAGTACCACAAACGCCAAGGCGTTTTTCGTCCGAGGGCAACTTCCCATCCCCCGGCACTTAATGCACGGTTCCTACTCTGATTCTTTTTTACTATTTGCAATAACTTGCAGGAACATTCTATCACAGACCATGACCTTGTCAAGCAGTTTTGCCGATATTGGGCTATTATACATAATTATTGTATTATTAGACAATATGCTGCTTAACTTTGTGTCCGGAATTGTAAGTTTTCTTAATAGAAAAGGAAAGGCAGGTTTGAGGAATGAGGAAAACCTGAAAAAGGGGTACATCCCGGACTGGCGTACGGAACAAAAGTAAATAATGCCCATTGAACAAATGGGTTTTGCCAAACGCATTTGTAAACAGTGCAAAATTGGATTTAGATACATTGGGTGACTGCCTGAATGGATTTGCGGATACGCAGAAAAACATTGTGCAGCAGGTACTAAATATGAGATATTTTAAACTTCATTTTATAACACTTTTTTCGTTATACATATGGTAAAATCACATAATCTATTGGCTGAATCTAAACGGATGGCGGAGAGCCAACCGATAAAACCCGGAGATTGCTATTGTAAAGCAAAGAGTCATGGACTATAATACATTGAATAGAATTAATAGGGGGAAGAAATGAAGGTTTCCGATTTACAGGAATACATGAGGCCGGAAAAGTGCTGTCATATGGTTGGCATAGGCGGAGTTTCCATGTCGCTGCTGGCTGAGGTATTAAAGGCCGAGGGGATACTGGTAAAAGGCTCGGATCAAAAAAACACAGAGACAGTAAAACGCCTTAGAAGCCTTGGAATAGATATTGTTATTGGACAGACTGCCGAAAATATTGAAGGAGCCGATTTTATAATCAGGACTGCCGCTGCCCATGACGACAATCCGGAAATAGCCGCAGCCAGAGAGAGGGGAGTGCCGGTTTTCGAGCGCGCCCAGGCTTGGGGCTATATTATGCAGGGATATAAAAACGCCATATGTATAGCGGGAACCCACGGAAAGACAACCACCACTTCCATGGTAACCCATATTCTCATGGCTGCGGAAAAGGACCCCACGGTGATGATAGGGGGGACCCTGCCGCTGCTGAAATCCGGGTACCGCATTGGAAAAGGTGATACAATTGTCCTGGAATCGGATGAATACTGCAATTCATTTCTCAGCTTCTATCCCACAATAGCGGTTATACTCAATGTGGATGAGGACCATCCGGATTTTTTCAGTGGAATTGAGGATATAAAAAAGTCCTTTTGCAAATTTGCCGGCCTTGTCCCGCCCAACGGCTGCATAGTGGCAAATTGTGACGATGAAAACACCATGTCAGCCATCAAAGGTATAAACAGAAAAACCCTCACCTTTGGCATGGGAAGGGACGCGGATGTGCGGGCCAGGAATACTCATATCGGAAAACACACGGAATTTGATATATATTATGAAAATGAAAAGTTTGCACATATAAATCTAAAAATACCGGGTACTCACAATGTATACAACGCCCTTGCCGCGGCAGCGACCTCAATAGCCCTTGAGCTTCCCCCCGGGGCTGTGGAGAAGGGGCTTAACGAATTTGTCGGTGCGTGCAGGCGGCTGGAGCACAAGGGCTCCTATGGGGGGGCTGAGATATACGATGATTATGCCCACCACCCCGGTGAACTCAGAGCCCTCCTCCAGGCAGTATCCGTCATGGGTTTTGAAAGAACCATATGTGTTTTTCAGCCTCACACCTACTCGAGAATAAATGCTCTTTTCAATGATTTCACAGAGGTCCTCAGGGGTTTTGATATTGTGCTTCTGTCGGATATTTATGCGGCCAGGGAAACGAACACCACGGGTATATCCTCAAAAGATTTGGCTGAACAAATACCCGATTCGAAATATTTCAGGAGTTTTGATGAGATATTGGAGGAGCTGAAAAAAATCGCCCAGCCAGGAGATATTATTATCACTGTGGGAGCGGGAGATATCTACGAAGTGGGAGAGCGGCTGGCTGAAAGTGCCGAATAAATATCAGGATTAGTGAGACATAAAACAACTCCCGGCAAAGCGAAAGTTTTGTCGGGAGTTGTTTTATGTGCGCCCGGTATACCAAGGGGGCGGGGGGTTGGCAACCACAAGCTGGCAGTGCAGATATTCGATTTGGAAAGCATGAGCTTTACTTTTTTGTGCTCTTAGTCTTAATCAGTAATATTAATAATATTGCGACAAAGGCTGCGGCTGACGCTATTATAAATGCCGGGAGCATGAGATTGATATCTTTTGAAGCGATATTCTTATAATATCCTGCAATATAAGATGATATCACAGCGCCAAATCCAAAGCCAAATAATACAATTCCATAATTTGTGGCGTTATATTTCGCTCCAAACAGGTCCGCGGTAAAAGCGGGAAATGTGCTTAAAAAACCGCCATATGCAAAACCAATACAGGCAATTAGGACATAGATCATATATCCGGCGGCTATATTTACACAAAGCGACAAAACTGTGGTTAAAGCCAGGAGCAGGACAATCGTCTTCTTGCGGCCCAGCTTATCGGATACTCCGCCCCAGAAAAGTCTGCCGAGCGAATTAAATAGAGTAATTGCAAGCACACCCACTGTTGCGGTTTCCGCCAGTCCTCGCGCCACAGCAATAGGCTTGGCAAAGCCGATCATCATCAGCCCGCCCATACACGCGAGCATCAAGGAAAACGTCAGCAAATACATCTGAGGTGTTTTCAGAGCCTGTGTTGGCGTCAATGCCGCGGTGTCTGAGGCAGCATCCTTAGGCTTCCAACCCGCCGGGGAATAATCTGCGGGCGGGTTTTGAATAAACCAGCCGCCAACGGTGCAGACCACAGCAAAAATCAGAGCCAAAATTTTGAAGGACATCAATTCCCCCTGTCCGGCAATTCCATTTCCAAAGCTGTGGATAATCCATTCAACCAGCGGCGTAAAAATTACTCCGCCAAAGCCCAGGGCTGAAACAATAACTCCGGTGATAAGGCCTCTCTTATCAGGATACCATTTTTGGGCGCACGCAATCGTTGTGGAATAAATTAAGCCCATTCCCAGACCGCCTAAACCGCCGTATGTAACCCAAATAAGCCAGGGAGCTGATGCCGTGGTGAAGGATGCCAGGAAAAAACCGAAGGCTAAAACCAAACCGCCGATAATAACCGTTTTCCGGGACCCGACTTTATCCTGCATTTTGCCGCCTATTGTACTGCCGATACCCAAAATTGCCAATAGAATTGAAAATGTGAGTGCAGCGTTTGCGTTGTTGCCTTTAAACAAACTTTCAGCTATACCCGCCTGAAAGACGCTCCAAATATATGCTGTTCCAAGACATAATTGAATTGCGATAGCAGCGATGACAGGTAATATGCGTTTGTGCTTATGCTTCATAGTTTTTCTCCTTTTTGTTGACAGCTGACTGATTTTAATTAGGATAACATATAAAACTACACAAACAATCATTAAAGTTAACTTCCTGAACGGGCTTTTTTACGGTTTATTAACTTATTTTCGCACTCTATTACTTCAAAATACAAGGGAACAGTTCTGTAATGTTGACGAAGCTCCCTCATCTATGTTAAAGCAGATGAGGGAGCGGTGTATTATTCCAAGGATAGCAAGAAAAGAGAGCGAATGCGGAGTTTATCACTTCATGCTAAGGGGGATTAACAGGCAAACAGTATTTGTAGATGAAGAAGATGATGAAAAGAAAAGCAAACACAATAAATAAATCTCAATAAAAATAGCAAGTTAAAATTTATTGCTAAACATCTCAATACTACATTATATGAATTATAGTAAGCGGTTCAAAATTATATTAAGTTGTTAAACAAGGAGGTAAAAACATATGGATGTTAAAGCTGTTATTGAAAGTAAGAATGCTATAATTTATTGATTTTAGTATAAAAGACTACCGGGCTTGCGCAGCCCGGCAGTCTTTTACTCAAACAGGGGTGTGCTGAAATAGCGCTCTGCCGTATCGGGCAGGATGGTCACCACAGTCTTGCCGCTGCCCAGCTTCTCGGCCAGCTTTATGGCTGCGGCCACATTTGTGCCGCTGGAAATTCCGCACATGAGGCCCTCCAGTCTGGCCAGATCCTTTGCTGTCCTGACGGCCTCCTCATCGGTCACAATATAGATATCGTCATATATGGAGGTATTCAGATTGTCCGGTATCAGACCGTCGCCTATTCCCATCTGAAGATGGGTGCCAATATTTCCTCCGGCGAGTATAGCGGCGTTTTCCGGTTCTACAGCCCATATCTCTATATCCGGATACTGGGCCTTCAAAACCTCTCCGATGCCTGTGATTGTTCCGCCCGTTCCCACACCCGAGCAGAAGCCGTGAATAGGGCCCGCCACCTGCTCCATAATTTCAAGGGCCGTATGGTGCTTGTGAACAAGGGGGTTGGCCGGATTTGAAAACTGCTGGGGTACAAATACCCGGGGGTCCTCCTTTGCCATTTTAAGCGCGGTGTTCAGACATTCTTCAATGCACTGCCCGATATTGCCCGCGTCATGTATTAAAATGACCTTTGCTCCATAGTGTTCAACGAGTTTTTTTCTTTCCATGCTTACGGAGTCAGGCATTATAATTATCGTCTCATATCCCTTGACGGCCCCCACAAGAGCCAGACCGATGCCCTGATTTCCGCTGGTCGGCTCTACTATTATTGAGCCAGGTCCAATCAGCCCTTCTTTTTCAGCAGCGCAGATCATGTTGTATGCCGTTCTCGTTTTTATAGAGCCTCCCACGTTGAGACCCTCATACTTTACTAAAACCTGAGCGCTGCCGGGAGCGACCATTCTGTTTAGCCTTATTACGGGGGTATGGCCGATTGCGTCCAGCACGGTTGAATATATCATCTCAAAGCTCCGTTTCTCTGTATATTGTAGTGGCGGAAAAGCACGTTTATTTATTATATGTCAAAGGCAGGTTGTTTTCAACACCGGAAAGGGGTTTAATATGATATAACAGTATAAAATGAGGAGTAACGGCGCAAATCCGTCCTCCTCATTTGTTGTAATATTACTAGGAAGCCTTCTGCTGGGCAGCTACAACCCCGTTTTCATTTATAATCAGCTTTCTGGGACATTTGGTAACGCATATGCCGCAGTTTTGACATTTGTCATAGTCAATGACCGCAAGATTATCCGTCACTTTCACGGCGTCATGGGGGCAGTTTTTCTCGCAGAGCCTGCAGGCTATGCACCCTGTCTGACAGTATTTGCGAACCGCTGCGCCCTTGTCTGTGCTGGAGCAGGGGATTTTTACCTGAGCAGTCAGGGGGACCATTTCTATAATACCCCTGGGACAGGTCGAAACGCACATCATGCAGCCCTTGCACAAATCCCTGTCAACCTTTGCCGCCCCGTCAACTATCTCAATTGCGTCGTAATTACAGACCTTAACACAGGAGCCGTATCCCAGACAGCCCTTTGAACATGTGACAGGCCCTCCATCAGGCATGCTCATGGCGGCCGCACAGTCGTCTATCCCGGAATAATCATATTTCCTTTCCGCCTTATTGCCCCCTGAGCAGCGCACAAACGCAACCATCTCTGTCACATCCTCGGCATCTATTCCCAGGATGTCAGCTATTTCTGCCGCCGTGGAATCTCCGCCGGGGATGCACTTATTGGTGGGAGCGCCGCTGAGAATTGCCGAAGCGTATGACGGGCAGCCCGGATAACCACAGGCTCCGCAATTGGCGCCAGGCAAAATCCCGGCAATCGCCTCATATAAAGGGTCCTTCTCAACGGCAAATTTTTTCGCGGCTACGGCCAGAGCTATCCCGAAAAGAGCGCCGAGAGCGCCAAGGACTGCCACCGAGTATATGATTATACTAATATCTATGTTATTCATAGGCTTACCTCTGTTACCAAATTTTCAGTCCTGAAAATCCCATAAATGCAAGGGAGAGGAGACCGGCGGTCACAAGAGCTATTGGAAAGCCCTCAAAAGCTTTCGGATAATCGGCTGTCGCGGCAAGCCTCTCTCTTATGCTTGCAAAAAGCAGGATTGCCAGTGTAAAACCCATTCCGCCCGTTATACCGTAAACAACGCTTTCGATGAAGCTGTAGTTATACTGGGTATTGAGGAGCACCACGCCGAGGACGGCGCAGTTTGTGGTGATAAGGGGAAGATAAATGCCCAGGGCCTGATATAGGGATGGAAGCATTTTTTGCAGAAACATCTCCACAAACTGAACAAGGGCGGCAATTATGAGTATGTACGCTACGGTCTGCATAAACTCCAGTTTAAGGGTAACCAGAAGATATTCATTGACCAGCCAGCAGACAATTGAGGACACGCCCATAACAAATATAACCGCAAGCCCCATTCCCAGTGCCGTGTCCATCTTTTTCGAAACGCCTATAAAAGGACATATCCCCAGGAATTTGACAAGGATAAAGTTTTCAACCAATATGGCGCCAAGGGCGATGGATATAATACTCGTAAGGCTCATTTTGAAGCCACCTCATCTTTCGAAGCTGCCTTTTTTCTGTTGAAATACCATTGCATAAAGGCTATAAGGCAACCGAGGGTGATAAATCCTCCGAAGGGCAGTACGATAAGGAGAGCCGTATTCTCCTCCGGAATGATACGTATCCCGACTCCCCCAGGGCCTAGAATTCCGCTTCCAAAGGTTCCGCTGCCCAGAAGCTCCCGTATTATACTTATTATTACCAATACCACGGTATAGCCTATACCCTGTGCAATGCCGTCAACGAAGGAGGCTCCTATCCCGTTTCTGGATGAAAAGGCCTCCGCCCGCCCGAGGATTATGCAGTTGACAACAATCAGGGGGATAAACACTCCCAGTGATTGCGACAGGTCAGGCAAAAACGCCTGCAAAAGCAAATCAACCATGGTGACGAAGCCCGCAATTACCACAACGAATGCCGCAATTCTGATTTTTTCCGGGATAACCTTTCTGAGGGCGGATATTACCACATTCGAGCAGGTGAGTATAATCATTACAGAGATGCCCATCCCGATACCGTTAAACAGTGTTGTTGTTATGGCAAGGGTGGAGCACATGCCCAGGAGCTGGACAAGGACCGGATTATCGTTTATAAGGCCACCTCTAAATTGTTTGCCGATTTTCATTATGACCTCCATCCATTTAGACCCGAAGGTGCGAGAACGCTATCCCGCTGCCTTTTAGGTGTACTGTATCTATCTTAAGGATTGTTTTATTCCAATGGCTGAACAGCCGCCACTGCCGCCAGGGCTGAATTAACAGCCTGTGTTACTGCCCGGGAGGTGACTGTGGCACCGGTCAGTGCCTGGATTGAGCCGCCGTCCTTGTTGAGCGCGAACTGCCCGCCCAGGCCGATGAACTGGTTTTTAAAGCTGTCGTTGTCGGCGTTTGAGCCCAGGCCCGATGTCTCACTCATATTGATAATGGATATTCCGCGCACCAGCCCGTCCATATCGATACCTACAACCATATCTATCGCCCCGGCGAAACCGGAAGCGGTTACCTGCACAATCCAACCTGTTTGGGCTCCTCCGCTGATAGCACGCTCCATGCCGACGATTGCCTCATCGGCTCCGGTATATTCTTCGGCAACATATTCCTCGGCGGGGAAAACAGCCTGCTTGGCTTCGGCCGTCTTTCGAGCCCTGCTTTCAGCAATCGGTTCTTTCGTTATGGAATAGACAAGACCGAGCAAAAGGGAGGTTGCCACGCAAATAATGATAAGCACCAATACAAGACTTAAGGTTCCCGGTTCTTTTTTTACCTTTTCATCCATCTGATTTCGACTCCTTTTTCGGCTTTCCGGATGCGCCGAAACGCCGGGGATACGTGGCTCTGTCAATAAGCCATACGCAGGCGTTCATAATAAGTATTGAATAGGTTACTCCTTCAGGATATGCGCCGAAATAACGTATGAATACGGTGAGAAGCCCGCAGCCTATGCCGAATATGATTTGACCCTTTTTGGTGACAGGAGAGGTTGAATAATCCGTAGCCATGAAAATGGCGCCCAGCAAAAGACCGCCGCTGCAAAGATTCCAGAGCATCCACTGGAGATTATCATTGCCCCTGGGGAATATAAAGGTTATGACGGCAACGGTCAGAAGGTAGCTGAGAGGTATACGAGGGGAGATAACCCTTCTTACCAGCAGATATATCCCGCCCAGGATAAGAGCAAAGGCGGAGACTTCACCCAGGGAACCTCCCACCTGTCCGAAAAAGCTCTGCATAAGGGTAGTGCCTTCCGGAAGCTGTGACATATGAAGGGAAGACAGGGGAGTGGCAGTGGTAACTGCATCTGCTGTTTTTAATGAAAAAAATGATTTATAGCTCAGTGGAGCCACCCAGGTAGACATTACCACAGGCCACGAGAAAAGAAACGCGCGGCCTGCCAAGGCGGGGTTCATAAAGTTTTTACCAATCCCCCCGAAAAGTTGCTTTACAACGACGATTGAGAAAAACGCACCGACTGCCGCTATCCAAAGGGGAGTTGTTACAGGCAGGCAGAATGCCAGTAAAAGACCTGTTACCACTGCCGATAAATCTCCTATATCATTGGATTTTTTGAGCAGTTTTCTATAGCCCCACTCAAAGAATACGCAGCATCCGATTGTTATGGCAGTGAGCACCAGAGCTCTGAAACCGAATATATAAGTACTGACAGCTAGAGAGGGTACCAGAGCTATAATAACATCAAGCATGATGGATCTGGTGTCTTCCAGATAGCGTATATGGGGTGATGGTGATACCTTTAGCTTATGTGCCTGATCCAAATTGGTCATTCCTTTCAGTGGAAGAGTTATGCCTGACCGGTTTTTGCCTTTTGGGCATTTAGCTTTGCTTTCGCGTTTCTGAATGACTGCACAAGGTGAAGTCTGCCGGGACATATATAGGTGCAGGAGCCGCATTCAATGCAGTCTGTCACATTTAGTTTTTCCAGGGACCGAATATCGTCATTTCGCTCATATAGATACATGTATATGGGCAGGAGATTCATAGGACAAACAGAAACGCATCTTCCGCAACGGATACATTTTGGAGCTTCCACGCTTCTGTTCTCATCCCCGGTAAGGGCAACAATGGCGTTGGTACCTTTTATAATGGGTACATCGGTGTCAAAGAGAGGGATACCCATCATGGGTCCGCCCATCATAATTTTTTCGGCGTTGTCCCTGAGACCGCCTGCTGCTTCAATAAGCTTTGAAACAGGTGTTCCTATTCTGACTCTCAGGTTTTTCGGCTCTGTAACGCCGGGACCGGAGACAGTGACCACGCGGTCTATTGCGGGAATACCCTGCTCTATGGCTCTGTTAACCGACCATGCGGTATATACATTGAAAACTGCGTAGCCCACATCTGCAGGAAGGCCTCCGGGGGGAACCTGCCGCCCTGTTACCGATTGAATCAACTGCTTTTCCGAGCCCTGGGGATAGCGGGTCCTCAGCACTTTGATTTCTATGTCTTTATCCTCCCCGAGCTTTTCTCTCAAAAGACGGACAGCGTCTTTTTTATTGGATTCGACAGCGAGAATGGCCCGATTTAAATCCATGGCTTTTAATAGATACCTTATTCCAGACAAAATCTCTTCAGGAGATTCCAGCATAATCCTATGGTCCGCCGTAATATAGGGCTCACACTCGGCACCGTTTATTATCATGGTTTCGGTCTTGCCCAGGCCGCTGGATATTTTGAAATGGGTAGGGAAGGCGGCGCCTCCCATGCCGACTATGCCAGCCTCACGTATGATATCCACTATGGCCCTTTGGTCGGACTGACATTTTTCTTTTTGCGGTGCCACATCCGCATGGAAGCTGTCCTTTCCGTCGCTATCAATAACCACCGACATTACCATCCTGCCATTGGGGTGGAGCCTGGGCTCCACAGCCTTGACAGTGCCGGATACGCTGGCGTGGATTGGAGCGGATATGGTGTTTTTTGAATCGCCGATTTTCTGACCAAGCAGCACATTGTCTCCGACCTTGACAATAGGCTCGCAGGGAGTACCCACATGTAGTGACATGGGGATGACAACCTGCTCCGGGGCGGGCAAAATCTCTATTTTAATATTTCGGGACATGGCTTTCCCGTCGTCGGGATGAATCCCGCCGTAGAATGAACGGAGCATATATTCCACCTTCTTGGAAACAAAATAAACTGCCGTATATGCTTATACAGTGGCAGGGCTTTATTGGCTGCAAATACGCAGATGATTGTTCATCATTTAGGATAGCATATGCGATGCCTATATTCCATTAACTATTTCAAACAAAAATAAGTGACAAAAAATCTTATTTTGATGATATTTATCAATAACCGGAAATTGAAGGCAGGCAGAAGGCAGGTTATATATAAAATATTCTTTACATGCCAATTGTTTGTTGCTAGAATAAATGAATAAGATATTTTGGGAGAATCCTGATGACATCAAAAAACGACAAGAGAAATATGCTAATCATGCTTTTGATAGCAGTCATAGCAGGCTGTGGAATGCTTCTATGGGGCCAATACAACTCGGCGTTGCAGGTTTATGAAATAAGCTTCAACAGATATATGGTTGAAAATCAGCTCTTGACAGATGAAACCTGGGCTAAGTCCTCCGAAGAGCAAGCCCTTTATGATAAGGTTTTGATGTCAGGAAAGAAATGGAGGGAAAGCACGGCAAAACGACAGGGAGTATATTTGGCCAAAACCGCCTCCGAGATATTTGGAAAAGCCCAGCCGCTGGAGCTGAGCTATGAGTATTATGACAATGGCTCTGATAAAACCGTTGTGATTTTACATGCTTATAATGAAACAGTGGATGACGCTGCGGTATTTGCACCCTTTTGGTGGGAAAAGGGATTTAACATTCTCCTCACTGAGATGAGGGGGTATTCCGAGTCCTCGGAGACCACCACCTTCGGCTACTATGAGCAGTATGATCTTTTGGATTTGATTGTCCATGGGGAGCTTACCGGTGGAGGAAAAAAGCTCGTTGTCCACGGAAAGGGGACAGGAGCGGCGGCAGCCCTGCTTATGGCGGGCAACATGGAGATCCCAAAGGAACATTGTCCCGATTTGATTGTGTCTGACAATGTATACTCAAATCTTAAGGAGCTGGAGCTCAAGCAGCTAAAGCAGCAGTTTTCCCTTGGCAATTTCATGGTGGGGATTATGCTGGATGGCGTCGTCAATTCAAAACTCGGATTTTCGGTAAAGGATGTAGATATTTCAAAATCCGCCGCGCAAACAGACACCCCCATAATTTTTATCGCCTGTGAAAAGGACGGTTTTGTGGGCTCCGAGCAAAGCAAAGCGGTGTTTCAAGCTGCCCGATCAGACAAGGAGATGCTGCTTGTTGAGGATGCAGAATACGGGATGGGCTACGCGGTATCCCGGCATTCCGGAAACTCGTATGAGAATATGCTCAGCAAGTGGATAGAAAGACTGGGTTTTTAGTTTTATAAATAGGGAGGATGAACAACGTGAAAATAAGAATAACTGCCGACAGTACATGTGATTTATCACCGGAGCTGGTAGAGAAATACAACATCAGAATGTTGCCCCTGCAGATTGTGATGGATGACAAGCCCTATAAGGATGGGGTTGAAATCACGCCGTCGGATATATTTGAGTATGTGGAGAGCGGAAAGGGCATATGCCATACCACGGCGGTCAATATTGAGGAGTACACAGAATTCTTTAAAGAGGAACTGAAAGAATATGACGCGGTTGTGCACATCTGCATAAGCAGCGAATTTTCCACATGCTATCAGAACGCATGCCTGGCCGCCGAAGAGCTTGAAAATGTATACCCGGTAGATTCAAGAAATCTATCCACCGGCAGCGGGCATTTAGTTATTGACGCCGCAATAATGGCTGAGCAGGGGATGGAGCCTCAGGAAATAAAAAAAGCCCTTGACGACATGGCTGAAAAGGTGGAGGCCAGCTTTGTTATAAATACCCTGAAATATCTTCACAAAGGCGGACGCTGTTCCTCAGTGGCTGCCCTTGGAGCCAATCTCCTGCAGCTAAAGCCCTGCATCGAAGTCGTAGACGGCAAAATGGAGGTAGGAAAAAAATATCGCGGGAGTATCGAAAAAGCAATTCGTCAGTATGTAAATGACAGGCTGACAGGCAGGGACGACATTGATTACACGCGGATATTCATTACCCATACATGTCCTGAAAGGGAGATTCCCGAAACCGTCATAGAGCAGGTAAAAAACCTCGGTCTCTTTGAGGAAGTAATTGAGACAATCGCCGGGTGCACGGTTTCAAATCACTGCGGTCCAAACACTCTGGGTGTACTGTTCTACAGGAAGTGAGAGCTTGTTTGAAAAATACATGGCAAAGGCTATATGAATTTTGAAGATATGCTGGTAAATAGACGATAATAAACAGGGGCTGCCGTCTGGTAATTGGCAGTCCCTGTTCATTGGCAATCAATTGTCAATATTCATGCAATACATTGCTGGCGCTGTCATAATCGTCAGCAACTATGAGTATTACATAGTTGCCGCGGGTGAACACTATGGCCTTTTCAAGCTTGGGGACCTCGGAGGGCAGGTAGCTTTCAAAGCTGTCAGTCTGTAGCCGCAGCCGATTATTCACGGCATCCTTTATACGCCCCAGGGCTTCGGCGTCCCTTGCTTCAAACAGAGCCAGCTCTTCGGCAGTGGCGCCCGATGATAAATAAAACATAGCCTGCTTGCAGTCTGCCTGGTCGATTCCATAGTGGGCGCAGCCCAATTCGGTATCTACCGGAATCAGTTCCTCCGTAAAAGCGCCGCCAGTGAGCAGATCGGCGCAGAAACTTTGGAAATCAATTGATTTTCCCGTATCTTTTCCGCAGCCGCTAAGTATCAGAGCAAGGACTGCACAAAATATCAGAATTCTTTTCATATTTACCTTCCATCTGTACTGATTATGCTAATGCCGCTGTCCTTAATGTCCGGAGCACACATCTGTATTTGCTCCGCCTCCGAGCATTCACTTTCGACAGAAACCGCCGTATGAGATTTGAGGTAATCCAGCCACTGGATACAGTATTCCTTTATGAGATGAACTCCGTCGAAAGTGGCGTCCTCGGGCAGATATCCGTCTTCATTGCACAGGGCACTGTAAGTGTCTATGAAAAAAAGCTCTTTTTCCGCGGCGAGCATGGACAGGGCCTCATTAAATGAGCAAATCCTCTCATTTGTATAAATAGAGCTGTTTTCGTCCTTGAGCTTTGAAACAGGGATTATTGCCTGTAAATATATGCCCGCATTTGGCTGAAGCTCGCGTATGTTGTCTATAAGCTTGGAATAAAGGTCTATAAAGGTTTCCACATCGTATCCCAGCTCATTGATGCCGAGCATTATGTAGACCTTTGAATAGTCTTGCCATGAGAGAGCATCAATTATCGGGACATATTCACCGTGACTGCTCAGAACGGCATTCATCCTGTATATATTGTCCACACTGATGGACTTTGCGGCAAAAATATCGGCTGTTTTCAGTCCGCTGTATAATTTAAAGCCCTCAGTTCGCGAATCTCCTACAAAAACCGTATCGGAGAAATACTCATCATCTGTGGGCGCGCTCTCCGGAATGGGTTGGCCGTACTCATATACAATTGCCTCTCCGGAAGCATTAACAAAGGAAGGTTCGGCCGGCTCTTCCTCTTTTGTTGGGGGCAAAATGATCGGCAGCTCAAAAGGAAGCATTTCCGGAGACAGCGGTGTTATGTGGGGCAGTATATTCTTATCCGGCGGAGGAGTCTTTGGTTTATCAGGAGTATTATTTGCCTTCCCAGGCGGTGTAATGTCCTGCTTTAGTTCAGTGGTATCAGCTTCCGATTGCAGCACATTTATGGATGCTTCGGTTATAGAAGACAACAAGGCTGACGATATGGCAAAAGCAACGAAAAGAATGACAGCAGGCACAAGCCTATTTTTAAGTAGTTTTCTGAGCTTGTGCAAGATGGCTCTCCCCCTACCATGAATATTACTCTCTGTTATAAAATAATCGTCGAATTATGTAACTATAAAGATAGTATCAGATATACCATAGTATATCAAGAGTAAAATGCAAAATTATGGGCAAAAACCCCCCTTGATATCAAAGACAGGAAACATTTCCCGGAACGATAAAGACATGGGCTTGACAAGAACACTCCAGGATGCTAATATGTTTTCAAATCCAATAGAGTGTCTTCAGGGCAGGGTGAAATTCCCGACCGGCGGTAAAGTCCGCGAGCACTGCTAATAATATGCCTTACATAGCAAAAAAGGCCAGTACGAGTATATTATTATCGTGTTGAATCGGTGAAAATCCGATACCGACAGTCACAGTCTGGATGGGAGAAGACGTGCTGATTTATGCGTCTGCTAGATTCATATAAGCTTCAGATGAGATTAAGCACCCGGAAGGCATTCCTTTTGGGTGTATTTAATTTTTTCGGAGGGTTTTGTATGGACAACATCGTAGGAGCAAAATCAAAAACCAATGTCAAAACGCTTGCGGTAATGGCAATGCTTTGCGCGATAGCCTATGTTTTATTGGTGGTTGCCAGGGTACCGGTTGCGTTTTTGACCTATGAGCCCAAGGATGCGATAATAACAATAGGCGGATTTATGCTGGGCCCCCTTGCTGCCGCAGCCATGTCAATCGTTATTGCGTTTATGGAAATGATTACGGTGAGTGACTCGGGCCTTATTGGAATGATTATGAACGCTCTGGCGGCATGCTCATTTTCCTGCACGGCGGCATTTATATATACGAGAAAGCGGAGCATGAAGGGAGCTGTCATAGGCCTGTCTGCCGGCGTGATTGCCATGACGGCGCTGATGCTGCTTTGGAATTATCTGATAACGCCCTTCTACCTTGGGGGAGATATCACCGAGGCCAGGCAGAAGGTTGTGAGTATGATGGTTACACTGCTTCTTCCGTTTAATTTCCTGAAAGCGGTGGGGAATATGGCGATTGTCATGCTGCTGTATAAGCCCGTTGTAACCGCTGTAAGAAAGGCAGGGCTTTTGCCCCCCAGTAAAAGCGGGAAAGATGCGAAGCTTGATCCGTTTTTTATACTGGCGGCAGTTGTTCTGCTTATCACCTGCATACTCCTTTTCCTGGTATTGAAGGGAGTCATATAAGGGGATATGAGGAAAAAATAAAAAAGGGCTGTCTCACAAAGAACGAGAAGTTCAAGTCGAAACAGCCTCACGTATTTTATCAAGGGCGCGTCTCCTAGGTTTTTTAAACCTTAGAGACGCGCCCTTTTTGCGCGGCAACGGAGTATATTAGCAGGAATTATAATAATTTCCGAAAATCTGTAAATCCTATACAGGTGAAAATGTGAACTGATCCTTGAAATGCTAATATAAGGCTTCCAGAGCCTGAAAGGAGTTTCATATGAAAAAAAAGCTTATACTTCTTATTGCGGCGGCGCTTGTTCTCTCCCTTTTCGCAGGATGCCGCACAGACGGACCGGAGCCCGGCACAACGCCCACCGGCGGCGGGGGTGTGACGGAGCCGCCAGAAGAGGAAATGTATAATTTTGCAAATGGAAAGTATCAGGTTAATGAGCAGGGGTTCCCAACCGCTCCCTATGACTATGAGCTTCCCATAAGCACCACCGACGAGGTCCTGTCCTTCTGGACCGTGGTATGGTCGCCACAGCATCTGCCGGAGGAGGGATATGGCTCCATGGATTTTCCCGAAGGCGAGCGGGAGCTTACGGGTGTGAATATCGAATATGTTGTCGTCCCCTTTGAAAGCAGGGCGGAGAACTACTCGATACTCTTGAACTCAGATGATCTATGCGATATTATGACCCAAGCCACCGCCTATCATCCCGGAACCTATGAGGATGCAATCGAAGACGGCTTCTGGGTGAACCTTTATGACTATATAGAATACATGCCCAATTATATCTATCAGGCCACCTTTGATCCTGATGATGAACTGACCTATGAAACGGTATTCTATGATGATGATATGATAGTCGCCTTTTATTCCATGCTGAACGAAGCCCTTATCGGCTCAAACTATCTGGCTCGCGGTGACTGGCTGGCTGATATGGGCAAGACAAATGACGACATTGTCACCTGGGATGACCTGCATGAAATGCTTGTAGGCTTCAAGGCAAATGTAGAAACGTGCCAATTTCCGTTTCCGCTGCTGAACACCCTTGATATGGGCGGGCTGTATGCCTTCACGTCCTTTGATACCCTGCCTTATGTAGATCCCTTTAATATTGGTCCGGTCTATATAATAGACGGTAAGGTGCAGCATTCCCATATAACCGAGAGGGACAGGGAGTTCATAACCATGATAAACAGCTGGTATAACGAGGGGTTGATTGATCCCGGATGGTCCAATTACAGCAACAATACAAACTATACGGATAAAACCGTGACGGGGCAGGTTGGCTATATTTATGGCAGCCCCGGTGAGGTGCCTAGTTTGGAGGCAGCCATAACAAATGATGGAGACGCATCCTTTGTACCCATTAAAAAACCCTTGAAAGAACCGGGGCAGACAATTCATCTGGGCGGAGAGGTAGCCCGCATATCCTATGGAAGCTCCACCATCAGCGCCACCTGTGAGAACATTCCCCTTGCGGTCACCTGGTGCGACTGGCGGTACAGTCCTGCCGGCTCATTTTATGCAAGCTGGGGACCTGAAGGGATTCTGTGGGAAAAGGATGAGAATGGAAATCCCATCGCAACGGAATGGGCATTGAGTAATCCGAATGGCCTTGCATATGCGTGGGCATGTATGCTGTATGCTATAAATTCCCTTGCCGAGCATGGCATGGAGGACGGTTCCAGGAAGTATGCCTTTGATGGTGGAGAAAGACTTGAGGCGATTCATTATTACTGGGCGGATTACAAATATGACGGTGCGTACAGCTGGCCTGTCGGTATCAATTTCACGGCCGAGCAGACAGACGAAATAAACTCATACGCAAGCGATATAGTGACCTATATATCGGAAAACTATCTGGCCTTTGTGGACAATTCCAAGCCTCTGAGCGAATGGGATGATTATGTTGCGGGTATCTCAGCTCTCAAGCTGGACAGAGTACTGGAAATCTATCAGGAGGCTTATGACGCCTATATGGCTGAAAAGAACGAAGAAGCGCCGGAGGTTTAAAGAGAATAAAGGAGCATTCGGGTATGTCTGAATATGCCATACCCGAATGCTCCTTCAGAGTATTTATCTATCGATTTCTGTTTGTGTTTGTATTGCGGTTAACGGGATTTTCAGCCGTAGTTCTGCGGGTGGTCCGGGCTCTGTTAATTGGGTTATTTGTGTCGTTTCCCGTATTGACGTTGTTTCCGACTCCTGTGCCACCGGTTTCATTATCTCCGGTACCGGCGTTTCCCGTGATATTTGGAATAATATTATTACCGTCTGCCGGCGATGGCGATACATTCGGCGTTATTGTGACACCGGGAGCTGTGTTATTTGGCGGTGCGGTAGTATCACACGCAACCAACAGGATCGACAGCAATAACACTATGAGGACACATGCGAATATTCGCTTCATCTTTTTTCCTCCTGATGAATATTGTTGCGTTTATATTATTTAACCTACATCACTAATTAATCATGAAGTTTTCAAAATGTCTGTTGCAAAATATTCCATATGATATATAATAATAAACAGTACTATTATTAGTCACTATAAGCTTAAGGCATATTTTTAAATAAAACTACAGCAAAAAATCGGGCCGTATATAAACTGACCGGTTGAAAGAAGGGAGATTTATATTATGAAGGATAAAAAGGATTTTAAAGAAAGCAAAACATATGCCAATCTTCATGCTGCTTTTGCGGGCGAGACCCAGGCGAGAACCAAGTATGATTTCTTTGCAAGTCAGGCAAAGAAAGAGGGATATGAGCAAATATCCGCCATATTCAGCGAAACCGCCAACAATGAGAAGGAGCATGCAAAAATATGGTTCAAGCTCATGGAGGGGATAGGTGATTCTCCAGCCAATCTCCAAAATGCCGCGGAAGGTGAAAACTATGAATGGACCGAAATGTATAAGGGCTTTGCCCAGGTTGCCCATGAGGAAGGCTATGAGGATATAGCAAAGCTTTTCGAGTTGGTAGCCGAGGTGGAAAAGGAGCATGAGGAAAGATATCTGGCTCTCCTTAAAAACTACAACGAGGGCAGGGTTTTCAAAAGAGAGGAAGGTACTCTGTGGGTTTGTAGAAATTGCGGGCATGTTCATAGCGGAGCTGAGGCACCGAATGTCTGCCCCCTTTGCGATCATCCCAGGGCGCATTTCCAGCTCTATATGAAAAACTATTGATATTCTGAGATATATCCGGCTGTCGGTTTGGCATATTCCTGCTTAACCGGCAGCTTTTAATTTTGGCGCCTGCACATATATGCTTGAAGACCATATTATATTATCAGCGGGTGGGTACTGTGCCCTGCGGCAACAATCTGGTATTATTGGGAGTGGATTAATGAATAATAGAAATACTTATCACAGAAGCATGGGAGGCTACGTCTATAAAGATTTCGGCCCCGAGCCCTTTGCGATAAATATTGTGAAAGCTGCCCGTGAAAACCAGGCGTTTCGCACCGCCCTGTGGACGGGGGAACACCTGCAGCTGACACTGATGAGCATTCCGGTGGGGGGAGATATCGGATTGGAAATACATCCGGAGCTTGACCAGTTTATACGGATAGAACAGGGCAGGGGACTTGTTAAAATGGGCGATGATAAAAACAACATGAGCTTTCAGTCAAGAGTGTGTCCGGGCTATATATTTATAATACCGGCAGGCAAATGGCATAATTTAATAAACACAGGAAATACACCGTTGAAGCTCTATTCTATCTACGCACCTCCACAGCACCCAAGGGGGACCGTTCACAGGACAAAGGCAGAGGCGCTGGCGGTTGAAAACAACCATTAAACTCTCTTTAAGCATTGAGGAGCCGGCAGCAAAAGCCGCCGGCCCCTTATGCTTATATTGTGTGGTTTATGCGGTGTATTCGCTGTGAATGACCGCCGTCAACTTCAGCTCACCCTCATACTCCTCAAATACCAGGCGCAGGATTGTCCAGCTGATATTGCCTTCCATAATGTTTTGATTTTCACCGGAGATATAGAAATCGATAAAATAAGCTTCAGGAAAAACCTCCCTGACGTTTTCAAGGGCATTTCCCGAGCGGACAATCTCATTTATGCCTATAATTTCAGCATTCAAATAATCATAAATATAGACATACTCTGAAAAATATTCTTCAACAGTCAGTTCAATCGGTTCGCCGCTTTCCTTGACTCCCCAGACATAGTCCACTGTATCCTCGGAAAAAGCGGAAACCTGTTCCTTGGAAAAGCATTTATTGGAGCTCAGGTTGACAGTGCTGCCAGGTGAAAAAACCAATCCATATTCGGGATGTACTGTTTCAGAAAGGGAAGAATAATCACGCATGCGGATGTGCAAAAGGGTTGTGTACGCAAAATCAATCAGCTGCTTATTCGTAAACTCGGGTTTTATCAGGGCATCGGTTGAGACAGCGCTGTTGACACTTATGCCGTTCTCTTCGGAGGTGAGCCGGGAGTCATGACTGTTTTTGTAAAACAGACGAAAGGCACCGGCGCCCAGTCCGAATCCGATTGCCAGTATAATCAGGTATAATATAAACTTTCTCATTTTTTGCCTCGATTCATGGTTTTAATTGACCAAGGTAATAATAGTTCATTATACCACACAATTCAACAACAATAGTTTACAACATATTACAAGGAAGCGGTTAACAATACCAGTCACCGCAAAAACAAAAATACGGGACTGAAAATCTCAGCCCCGCTCAGTTTTAACCCCGCTCAGTTATTGTTTTGTTCAATTTTTTACATTTATACTTTCTTCTTGTCGCCTCGCCGCCACGGATATGACGCTCGGCTTTATTTTGTTCTAAAACATCCTTGACCTGCCTGTATAAAGGCAGGTTGTAGTGCTTCAGGCGCTCGGAAAGGTCTTTGTGAACCGTTGACTTGGAGATTCCAAACTTATGAGCCGCTGCGCGCACAGTCGCTTTATTCTCTATTATGTATACCGCCAAATCACAGGCTCTTTCTTCGATATTTGTTTTCAAAAACAACACTCCCAGCAACAGTACTGATAGACTATATGCGGGGAAGCCTTGAGATATGAAAGAAAGAGCAGGGCGGAAATACATAATAAACGAATTATAATGGTTTTTTCAAAATATTCAGACCGGGCATGTGCAGGCATTACATGGGCGTCCCGGATATATGCGGTCGATAGAAAAAACACGAATTTATAATATGCAAATGTTGTATAGTGTACAATGATATGGTCTAAAAAAAGAAGAAGCTGACCCCTAACTGTGGTAAAATGGTAAGTGCTAACAAACCAATCACAGAAAGGGATAGCTTCTATGAAAAGAATAGCACA
>JAAYOP010000057.1 GCA_012520295.1 Clostridiales bacterium
CAACACATCACAACAATTTGAAACAATGAAAATATATGGTATAATAGCCATTGAATACAACGATTCGATGGATATGAGAGCTTGACTTGATGCCGGGGAATGATGGCAAAACCTCTTGGGAAACTATAGATGAGATACTCTCCCTTGGATATCCATGGAATAGGTCCGGATGAGTGCAAAGTAAAGGAAGAGTCGGGTTTGTGCGCGTTTCATCACAAAAAACTATCGAAAAGAGGATATATGGCCATGTATAAAGTAGACAATAGGAAGATGCTTGAGTTCTTCCAGGGGGACAACGAAATCAGGCATTACTTTGCCTGCCTCAATATTATAAACGCGGGCAAGAAGGGGCACGGTATTAAGAGTGTCGAGTATTACACAGGCGTAAAAGATATGCCCATGCCGGAATATGTAGAGTTTACTGCCTACGTTTTTGGAGAATTAATCGTAAAAATAAATACATTCGACGTTAAGCTGATTGAGGCGGCCTGTAAAAAGATCATTGAGATTCATAAAGAGTATGACAGTGTTTCCATTGAAACGCCAACGCACATGGATTTGAGTGATAACGGCACGATACAAAAATATTTTGACCTCAGCAATATTTACGAATCTGAATCATGCGTATATGGGCTTTTGTCTCCGGATAAAGTGCCGCACCTTGAAATCCCCCAGGGCATTGACATCCATACCGCGTCCTCCGACGAAATAGAAATGATAAAAGGATTGGATAACCGCCAATGGTGTGGCATACCCATGATGCTCAGCAAGGTCTATAATCAGCAGGCCGATTTCCTGTTTCTGCTGTATTTTGAAAATCAATTGGCCGGTATTCTGTGCGCGAACAATAAATATAAGAACTTTTATGAAATTATAATAGTATTTGTACACAAGGGGTTCCGCGGGAAGAAGCTGGGTACATTGCTGACTACATATCTTGCCCGCCACTGTTTGGATAACGGCCTGTATCCCCATTATGGGGCTGCCTCATCAAAGTATTCCGAGAATGTGGCTGCAAGCAGCGGATTTGAAGAGATCTCACGCACTCACGGCTTTGTTATCACCCCTAAACAAGGGTAGAACATTGTACCCATAATGTCCTGAGTGGAACAGCTTCCTGGTCTTGAAGCAACAGGAGTATGTAAAACTAAAAGAAGGGTGACGTTATCTTTGCTTGCTAAGCAAATGCAACGTCACCCTTCCGGATAATTTGCTTGGTTTATACTTCTGGGGTCAAAGATTTATATTCAGTCGAAGGAGAATCCTCCCACGAAACGTTTTCAATATTGTTGTCGGTATTTTCGAGTTTAAACTCAGAAATAAGGTTTCTTAAAACCTCTGCTTGACCTGTCAAGTGCTCGCTGGCGGCGGCGCTTTCCTCGGCTGTAGCTGCATTTGTCTGAACAACCGCAGAAATACTTTCCACACTTTGATTTATCTGCATAATAGATGTGGCCTGTTCCTGGGAGGCTCCGGCAATAGTGTCGACAAGTGAAATAATGCTTAGCGTAGATTCGGCTGTCCTATTCAGGGAGTTGGAAGCTTTATCTGCAGTTTTAGCTCCGGTTTCGACAGCGTTTATTGTTTCTTCAATCAGAATGGATGTGTTTTTTGCTGCCTCGGCTGATTTTGATGCCAGGGTTCTTACCTCGTTGGCAACAACCGCAAACCCTTTTCCGCTCTCACCTGCACGCGCTGCCTCTACTGCCGCATTTAATGCAAGAATATTAGTCTGAAAAGCGATATCATCAATTACTCTTATTATTTTTGATATTTCTGAGGATTTTAATGTAACATTATTCATTGCATTTATTAAGTCCTGCATTTCACTTATGCTTTGCTCAAGCTCCTGCCGGGCATAATCTGCTTTTTCATGTGCATTTTCAGCTGATAACGCATTATGCTTAATCTGTTCGGCGATTTCCGAAATGGTGGCGGATAGCTTCTCGATTGAGCTGGCTTGTTCAGTTGAACCCTGGGAAAATGTCATAGCTCCGTCGGAAACCTGATTTGCGCTATCGGCAACATCATTGGAGCTTTTTCGTATGGTCTGAACTGTATCGTTTAAAAAATCTACGATTTCAACAAGGGATGCTTTTATTTCCGCAAAATCACCAACAAAATCGCTTTTTACCTCCACCGTTAAGTTTTTGTTTTCAACTTCATTTAGTACGCGCTTTATTTCATTTATGTATTTGCTATTCATTTCGATTACCGAGTTCATTGCACGCACTAATACGCTTGCTTCTGTCATATAAGTATGCTTGGCAGGACTGCTTTTTAAGTCTCCTTCAATAATACCAATCTTTTAGCTGCTGTTGTTATAGGCTTAACGAAAAGACCAAAAACGAAATATGCTTCAAATCCAAAAAAAATAATTACTATGCCTATGGTTAAAACTATCGGAATAATCCTGTTATTAAACCATGAGGGCAAATAGAGAGAGACGATCATTGCTGCTATGACATTAACCAGGACTCCCGCAATTAATAAAGGCCTAAGTCCAATTGAATATCTGGTATCCACAACACTTGAGTTCATTAACCTTTTCATAAACCAACCTCCGAATATCTTAACAATTCTCTCTGGATATGCCATCAGTCAGCTGCTTTACATTTTTGTTAAAATCCTCCCTTAAAAAAGCACTAATACCCCTTTGGCAAAGGGAGCAGTAGTGCCTCGCATTAATAATAGTCTACCGAAATTAACAATATTGTCAAGAAATTTCACAGATTCTCCAAAAATAAACTGAAAAACAAAACAAAAAAAGACAGGGATGCTTCTGAAGCACGAAGACAAAAGCCTGTCATATTATAGCTTATTAAAAGAGTCTTTTATCAAATATCCAATGAACAAATGGGTTTTGCGAAATGCATTTGTAAAAAGAGCAAATTTCCTCTTTTTGACGGACAAAACCAACCTGCTTTGTTCGTTTCAGATACATTGATTTACTGCCTGAATGGAATTGCGGACACACTCTGCAACCCATAGTCCTGTAAACAGACATTATCCAAGGCCGGAGGCTTGAGTCTCGAAAATCTTCAAAAAATCAATAGCTTCAGCCTCTGAGACAGGCTTGCTGAAAAGATATCCCTGAATAATATCACTGTCATGCTTTTTCAGGTAAGCCATTTGCCCGTCCTTCTCAACACCTTCTGCTACTACGGATAGTCCGATTTTATGAGCCATAGATATTATATCGGCGACTATTAAATCAGAATCATTTTCTCCTCTGATCTTATCGATGAAGTACTTGTCGATTTTTACTGTGTCAATATTAAGCTCTCTGAGTCTTGACAAGGATGAAAAACCCGTCCCGAAATCATCCAGGGATATTGAAATGCCCATCCTTTTTATTTCCCCCAGTTTTTTGTTTATCAGATCAAAATTGTCCAGCAATACAGATTCGGTAATTTCAAATTCCAGAGAACTCATGTCAATACTGTGTGTCCTGACGATTTCTCTTATGTCTTCAACGAATTCGTCCCGTAATAGCTGTATCCCGGAAATATTCACGGCCACACTTATACTATGGGCAGTGTTTTCGTTGGCGTTTTTGATGAACTCACAGGCTTTATGCAGGATTTGTTTTCCCAGGTCATAAATCAGATGCCTTTTCTCAGCAATCTCTATAAAGCGTACCGGGGAAATATTTCCGACGCCGTCAATATGGAGCCTGGCCAGAGCTTCAAACCCTGCTACAGTGTTTCGCTTAATATCCACCTTAGGCTGGAAGTGTAGATAAAGCGTATCCCTGCTGTCATCGTTGATGACCGCTCTTAACGCTTTCTCTATTGTGTCTTCCTGCCTGACGGCATCCTCCATTTCTTTCTCGAAAAATTGTATAGAGTCACATAAGCTGCCGTCCATATGGGATAGAGCAAGTGTTGCGTCCTGCAATAGTTTGTCAACTGTTATATTTTTATCCCGGATCTCGACAATTCCAATTTCCGCGCTCACATACTGATGTCCGGTTTTGCCCTCAAACGGGCTTTCAAATATACTTATAAGCTTTTGCGCTAAATCAATAAGCTCGTCCCTGTTGTTATAGCTGTCGATAACCAGTATGAATCTGTCTGAGCCAAATCTGAAAAGAGTATCATCTGGCCTGAGAACACTTTGCACTTTACCGGCAATTTGATGTATTATTTTATCGCCGTATGCGAAACCATATGTCATATTGAGAATTCTGATGTTTGCACAGTTTAAAAGGAAAATTGCTTTTTTGTTTTTATCAATGTTTTTAATTTCCTCCGCCAGATACTCCTCCAGGTATTCATTATTGGGGAGACCGGTAAGTTTATCATAATAGGCGATCTTTAGATTTGATTTATTTTTCCTGTAAGCGTAGTATAGAATACCGCCCATGAATGAAAGGAGTATTACTAACAGCAGGCATCCATGATGTATAACTCTTATGATCTCCGCGTCAATTTCAGCTGTTTTCCAACTAATTGACAGTGTCCCGTGTTTTTCGCCTCCGTGAAATACCGGCACCCATACTATAAAAACATTTTGATTATCCTGAACTGATCTTAGGGTGCTGTATTCCTGTCCTGAAATTCGGGCTTTGAAACCTTCATCTTCAATAACCATCCCCTCGTAATCAGGGATGCTGCTGGCAATGACCTTGTACTCGTTATTAATAAACGAAATATGCGCAACTCCGCTTTTGACGTAAAAATCGTTTATAAGATTATTGAACTCAAACTGTCCGAGAAACATATGTATTTTGTCTGCCAACACCCCTATTTGGACAAAGGAACCGTCCTGGCTTTTTACATACGCGTATTTATAATATATGCCGCTTACGGTGTCCTGCCGAATATCCTCAACATAAATATCCCTATTGCCGGTCATAAAATCGTATACCGGATGGCCTTCGTATGCTTTCCAGCCAATATATTTATCCACATTGCTGTATAATATTTCGCCATTGGTATTATACAAAAAAATATCGTCAATCAGAAACCTATCTGCCAATTCTGACAAAAACTCATTATCCTTGTTGCCATTAATAAGCATAACAGCCTGACTGGCTACTATAAGCTTTTCACTTAGCAGCTCGGATATAATATCATAGGCTTCGTGGGAGTAAACCAATGCGTGTGAATAGCTGTCTGCGATACTCAATGCTTCATTCTCAAAAAATCGATACCTTTCATTTACTCTGTTTCTAAGCGTAAAATAAGTTAGGGCAGCGAATATAATTATAAGACAGAAAAGCGGTAGCAAGAAATATCTGATGTCCAGACCTTTAAGCTTATCTTTTTTCACACCCATCACCCACATAGTATTTATTTACTGTAAGTTTATCAGGTTAGTAGCAAAACTTCAACGTTTTTCCTGCCCTAATTGCTTGCAGCACCCTTAAAAAGCGAAATCCTGCTGCCCTAGCCTTAGGCTGACACCTCCATCAGGAGGGAGCCTGGACGCTTTTTGAAGCGGGGGAGTGCCATGAAAGTCCCGGTCAGTATTGACATTTGGGTTGTAATGATACAGGTTTATGTCTGCGGGTAGGTTTTGGCTATAGCCAATGAGGAGCAAGAAGTGTGCTTACACATCATATTTGCCTTGCCTTCCATGCACATCCAAAAGGGTGTGCGTTTCTCTTTGTCCTAAGTGGGAATAAACGAAAAGAATTTATTCAGATATGTAATGCCTGTTTGCAGCGCAATGGATCTGAAACGGGTAAGGCGGTTTTCTGCATTATATCTGCAGCGCCAAAAAACTACAGGATAGCTGAAAGTTGTGCTTTTTGCTCCCAGTGTGACATGGTCACGGAGTATTCTGATAAGGTCAGGTACAATAAAATCATACAAGAATAATAAGAATAGTGTGAATTAGGGGCGGTGACTTATGGTTAAATACATAATAGGAGCTTTAGTTGGCGGCGTTTTGGGATACGTGGTATTGTATAGGATATTTGGCTGCTCTACCGGTACATGCCCTATCACTGCCAACCCGTATATCTCAATTGTACTCGGGGTTGTATTGGGCGTGCTGATAGCGGGAATTTTAGTGTTGCCCGGGAAACAGTCCACAGTATATAAGAGGATAACGGCGGAGGAGGCAAAAGCCAGGATCGACAGCGGAGATGAAATAATCATCCTGGATGTACGAACCGAGGAGGAGTATAATGCGGGCCATATACCCAATGCAATTTTGATTCCCAATGAAACCATAGGCGACAAAATGCCTGAACTGCTTCCGGACCTTAACACAGAGATTTTGATATACTGCCGTTCCGGAAATCGCAGTGCCCATGCAGCTAAAAAGCTCATAGCGATTGGATATACAAATGTTTATGACTTTGGCGGGATCATCAGCTGGCCGTACGGTACGGTAAAAAAAGAATTAGTACAGTAATTTTATAGGACAGGCGATGGCACTGAGTGAGCTACAGAGCTGTTCCCTGTCTTTTTTATTGTTATAGAACAAGATAAAAAGCAGGGGTATTTGGCATCCGATTTTTGTAGCGTACGGGCTAGCAAGCCTGGGGAGACCCAAGGCAGCGTGACGGCTAAAAAGTGCACGATTCGAAAAACTTTTGCCTGGCCGCTTGTTGCGGGAGAATACTTGTGAGATAATATGACTTATTTAGAGAAGCTGGCCAAAGGGGGATGGGAACAATGTTCAGGCGTGGGATGAGAGACGATATTCCGGAGATTGTAAAGATATACGATAAAATACTGGAGCTGGAGTCGGAAGGAAAGGCTCGGACAGGTTGGAAAAAGGGCGTCTATCCGACAGAAAAAACCGCCCTTGATGCACTGGCACAGGAGGAGCTGTTCGTTATGGAGCAAGACGGGCGCATACTTGCGGCCGCCAGAATTAATCAGGAGCAGGAGAAGGAATACGCCCAATGCCGCTGGGAATATGACGTGTCCGATTCCGATATCATGGTCATCCACACCCTGGTGGTGGATCCGGAATTTGCAGGACAGGGTATCGGCAGCAGTTTTATACGATTTTATGAAAAGTACGCATTGGAATGTGGCTGCCGATATCTGCGTATGGATACTAACGCAATTAATATCCCCGCGCGAGCGCTCTATAAAAAACTGGGGTATAGTGAACGGGGAATTATACCCTGCGTTTTTAATGGGATAGGCGATGTGCAGCTGGTCTGCCTGGAAAAAAGACTGTAACCGGATTAGTGCTATGTTTAAGCTTAAGCATTCAAATATACAAACCATCTGAATATCTCCCGGGAATTTATTATATTTTGGTTGAATAACACAAATAATAATTGACTTTTTGTATTATTTTTGCCATACTTATATAAATAAAATTTAAAGAAGGAGATTAATTAATGGCAACGGAAACATCAACTGAAAAGGCTGTAACGAGCACTATTCTCAACATCGAGCCCATTGATCTGGAGTATTGTGGGCTGAAG
The DNA here is from genome assembly GCA_012520295.1 of Clostridiales bacterium. GTDB lineage: Bacteria > Bacillota > Clostridia > Oscillospirales > Oscillospiraceae > JAAYOP01. The sequence continues at coordinate 7,403 of JAAYOP010000057.1, forward strand.
AAGGACTCGCTGAAGGGTGAGGTGGCTGTTGTTACTGGCGGCGCCAGCAATGTTGGATTGGGCTATGCCCGTGCCATTGCGTGGGCAGGCGGAAAGGTCGTCATCGCAGACTTGAACGAGGTGGCGGGCGCTGAGGCGGAGCGTGTTATCAATGCCGAAAACGAGCCGGACACTGCGCTGTTTGTCAAAACGGACATTACCAAGGAAGAGGATGTTAAAAACCTGGCGGCCAAAGCTTTTGAAAAATTTGGCAAGGTCGACATTCTCATTAACAACGCTATGAACATGCGCCTGAACGGGCCAGTGCTAAAATCCTCAGTAAGCGATCTTGACTCGTCCTATGCTATCTCCGCCCGCGGCGTTATGCTGGCCATCAAGGAATTTGTGCCGGGAATGATTGAGCGAGGACACGGCGTCGTGACATACAGTACCACCCAGTTCCACTACTGTCCTCCTATGGTGGGTGGCACCATTTACTGCGCAGGGAAAGCGGCGGCAACATCAATTATGATGTCTCTTGCCAACGAGGTTAAGGATACGGGGGTCTATGTATTCTGTCTCACACCAGCGGGAGTGGGACGGTTTGACTTCTCCAAGATGCCGCCTCCACCGAAGGATTTTGAGATGCCAAAGGATTTCAAGATGCCGAAGGACGCTCCGAAATTTGATTTTGGAATGCCTGGTTTCAAGGGAATGATCCCTCCAGAAGCAGGGGGAGCGGCAATGGTCTATAGCATTTTGCACGCGGAAGAGCTGCATGGCTCCGGTATAATCATTAATGATGCATTCAACGCTATGGATTATCCCTATCCCAATCCAGCTAATTTGACAAAAACTGAGTCAAGGAGATTGACCGATATGGAGCTTACGATGGTCTTCTGCACAATGGGCCCGGGCTTCAAAAAATAGCATAACTGGAAAACTGTATACATAATCCAGAGCTTTTCCCTATTACCGCCCGATGTTGCGTCGGGCGGTTTTTGCGCTTCTTTGAGGCGAAATCCTGAAAATACAAAAAACATTGCCATACAGTATACGCAGGATATGATTTGTAGGAAATGGATGTTTAAAAAATACACAGGCAGTCAATCAATGTACCTGAAAACGGGGAAAACAAGTTAGCTTTGCCTGTCAAAAGAGCATTTGTTTCAGTAGACATTAAATAAAAAAGAGATGTCAGAGACGAGTATTGATTAAGTGGGACAGTCGTGATAATATAGTTCCAAATTATATATCATATGGAAAGGAAATATAGAATGGCAGAAATTAAAGTACTTCCTCCCGATCCTTCAAAACCTATGGAGTTGCCCTTGCTGGATGTAAGTGGCATTGAGCGCAAATTTCTTGATATTTCCTATACGCCGGACAATCCCCACCCGATGCGCATGCTGGATATCTACCTTCCAGATGAGGGCGAGGGTCCTTTCCCGACGATTATTTACCAGCACGGCGGCGCGTTTATTGCCGGAAATAAACGTGATTTCCAGGCTGCCGGGACTCTGGAGGCTATTAACAATGGCTTTGCTGTTGTCAGCGTAGAACAGCGACTGGCAACCATGGATATGAACGGAAAGGCCAATTCCGAAGGGTTGTTTCCCTACCCGCTGTTTGATTTCAAAGCGGCAATCAGATTTCTGCGGGTAAACGCCGCTAAGTATAAGCTTGACCCGGATCGTTTTGCCACATGGGGCGACTCGGCAGGCGGTTACCATGCGGTAATGGCCGCGCTGACCCAGGATGTGCCCTTCATGTACGATCCCTCTTTGGGCTTTGGGGATATAAGTGGCAAGGTGCAGGCGGTTGTCAGCTGGTTTGGAGTGGGCGATTTGGTTTTGCAATCAGAATTCACCGATAACCAGCCGCCCATGGTGGGGCCGGACGGAAAAGAGTATCCTAACTTGAATTACGCGGATGTTTTTCTCGGCGTGAAGGCAACCGAGCACAAAAACCTGGCCTACTTTGCCAATCCGGAGACCTGGGTCAATCCTTCCATTCCTCCGGTACTGCTGCAGGCGGGAATTGCCGACGAGGTGGTGCCTTTCGGGTGCTCAGAGAATCTGGCAAAGCGTATTGAGGAGGTCTGCGGCAAGGACCGTGTGACTCTGGACGCCTTTGAAGGATATACCCACGGGGATATGCGTTTTAACGAGCCAGAGAATCTTGCCCGGGTATTTAAGTGGCTCAGGGAAAAGCTGAAATAGGATTTCAGTCACAGGCAGAAAACTACATAGAGCAACCATCAAGGGTTCAAAGTATATAAAGGCCTGAGATTATATAAGTGTCAACAGAATAAAAATGTCTGCGGAGGCTGTGTTCAACGCAGGCATTTTTATATTCTCCAGTATAAAGCAGCTAATCAATGTCCACTTAATAAGCCTGTTTTACCCGCTTCAGATACATTGATTGACTGCCTGAGTTTTCGATTACGCGCCGTATATCCATTGTACTGCACACAGGCATTAATATAGAAATATATCAAGATAAGTTTTGATTATCACATTGCCGAAGCACATGGATATGAAGATACCGGCTGCCATGAAGGGCCCAAAGGGAATGGGTGTTCGTCTTTCTTTTTTCTTTATTATAAAAACAGGCAGCATAACGACAGCGCCCAGAATTGAGGCGATGCAAATGGCCAGGACCATGTTTTGCCAGCCCAATATAAGGCCGCATACAGTCGAGAGCTTTATATCGCCGCCCCCCATACCTCCCTTGCTGAGTATGGCTATGATAAGCAGTAAAACCGATACCGAGAAAAATCCGATGATATTTTCAAGGAGTATGTCATACCCCGCAATCAGAGCATAGATATTCCAAAGTGTTCCCACAGACACTATAAAAATATTCAGCCCGTCTGGAATTTCGTATGTTTCCAGGTCTATAAAAGCAACTGTAAGCAGACAGGTGGACAGGGCAAGGGCCACAGGTAAAAAAGGAACAGGTCCAAATACCAGCACACATATGAGCCAAAGCAGACCGTTGAGCAGGTCAACTGCGGGATATCGTACAGAGATTCCCGTTTTGCAGAAGCGGCATTTGCCGCCCAGGAAAACCCAGGACAGCCCCGGTACCAGATCCAAAACGCCGAGTCTTCTGCCGCATTTTGTGCAATGGGAGGGTGTTTTTATCCGCTCCTTCAATAGCGGCATAAACGCTTCACAGCTAGTACTGCTAGACAAGGGAGTAGCTGTTACCAAAAGATTGCCGAGGAATTTACACACTAATATGGACTTGACATAAAACACGGATAAATATTTTTGACAATTATGAAATATTCTACAAATATTTCAGCAATACTGCCTATTACTGTGCAAAAAGTCAAAAAGTGTTTGCCCTTTCACATTTAAGCGCCTTACTCGGATGTGTTCCAGATGCGGATATTCAAATAAAAACTCCCCTCGGCTATACTGATAACCGGGGGAGAAGGGTTTTAAAGAAACTATGCGCTCAGATTGCCCCAATGCATATGTATTGAAAAATGAATGATTTATTTTTATCACAGGTTTTCAGGCCACCGGTTAACAGGTTCAATCGGCGTCATCGCCGAGAAGCTCCCGGTCTTCCAGCCTGGATTTCACATACTCGACGATTGTGTCTCTGGGTATGTCCAGAGATGCGGACAATTCTCCAAAAAGCAAGTCTTCCGCCTGCCTCAGGAACCTTTCGTCTATTTGCCCGAATTTGCGGTTTTGCTCCTCAACTTCTTTTTTCTTTTCATACAGGGACAATATGAGCTTTAATATTTCCATACAGTCGTGGGTATCCAAAAAAGATTTGTAATGAGCTTCCAGCTGTCTCAATACGCTGTTGTGATAAGCCTCAGCATTTATACTGGGTATTGAATCAATGAGCTGCTCAGCCTCGTCCTTTGTCAGGATTGGACGCATAAATACCTTCGTGTTCTCCACGGGTGTGGAGATCACATAGTCATGGTATATGGGCTCAAGAACATAACAAAGCTGCTTTTCTCCGCTGCCCATCAAATCTGAATTCTTTATATCCTTTATACGGCATACGCCGGTACTGCCGTATACTATCAAATCGTTAATATTATACATAATTAACCTCTATCCGAGGTTGAAGCGTCTTCAAGCCAAGGCCTGTATCCGCCGTAATATTTCTTTGATATGCGTGCCTGGACACTTTCGTCCAGTGAGCACAGCCGCCTGTTTGCCCTCTCGCGGCTGGATTTCCTGCGATAAAAGGAGCATTGCTCGCCGATACACGCATCTGTATTGAGCCAGCTGCACTTTCCGTTTTCTCTCAGACCGGCGCAATCGGGCAGTGATATAAGCTCAAAGTCCATTTTGCGAGTTAACATAATTATGACACCTCCCGAAAAAATAGGCGCATATCGACAAACGGACTTACATTCGTCAGAAATGCACGTTCTTTGACTATATTGTAACACATTTTTGAGGAAAATGTAAGGAGAATTAAATGGGGATTAATGGAGGCGAGAAAATTGCTGATAAAACCTGGATTTTTAAACCGCATAGTTCCATAGATATTTCTTAGTGTAAAATTATAATAGGCAAAAATAAAGGAGGAATAGCAAAACCTATTCCCCCTGCATGCGAAACCTGTTAAGATGAGTTTGTAAACCAACATAAAAACAAGGAGATGCATGCAAGATGAGTATATCTAAAATAAAAGAAG
>JAAYOP010000058.1 GCA_012520295.1 Clostridiales bacterium
AATACCATAAGCATTATTACGCCTCCGGGTATCAGTATTGTCCAGGGGGCAACCGTCATAAAATTTCTGCCTGCGCTAACCATAAATCCCAGGCTGGGCGCCGGATCTTTTATACCAACCCCAAGAAAGCTGAGGGCGGCCTCACTTAAAACGGCGGAGGCAAAGCAAAAGGTTGCCTGGACTATTACGGATGATAAGCATCCGGGGAGAATGTATTTTGTAATCAGCCGAAGGGTACTTGCGCCGGCGGCTTTACCTGAAAGTATATACTCTTCGTTTTTAATAGATATTACACAGCTTCTGACGACTCTGAACATTTTTGGGAAATAGGCAAAGCTGAGTGCGAAGATTATATTTCTGACACCTGAGCCCCATATGGCGGCAAGGGTTATGGCAAGAATTATCTCCGGAAATGCCATCAGACCGTCCATAATTCTGGATACCACCATATCAAGCCTATCAAAAAGACCGCAGAGTATTCCAGTTATTATCCCAATTGCCGAAGTGACGACGACTACTACACTCCCGATAAAAAGAGAAATACGAATGCCGTAGCATACCCGGCTGAGAATATCTCTGCCATATTCATCAGTTCCGAATATATGCTCCGCGGATGGAGGCTGCAGTCTGAGAGATGCACTGGTGGCCAGCGGCCCCTCCTTGCTGACAAAAGGCGCAATTATTGAGGCCGTTATAATGATTAAAAGGATAAGGCAGCAAATAAACAGACCGGGATATCTCTTGAGTGTATTCATATATTTCTCCAATAATCTGGGTTGTGCAGTCTTAAGAATCGTATCTTATGGCGGGATTAATCAAAGCGTATATAATATCCACAAGCAAGTTTACCAGTATATATACAACCACGGAAAAGAGCATGCAGCCCTGTATTACCGCGTAGTCCCTTCGCAGTATTGAGTTAATTGCAAGGGCGCCCACACCGGGTATGTTAAAAACCGTCTCTATTATCCAGGTTCCGCCCATCAGGGCAGCCAATGAAAAGCCTATTACCGTTATCACCGGCGCCATGGCGTTTCTCAGAGCATGGATGAAGTTGATGCGCGGCCATCCAAGACCCTTGGCACGTGCCGTTCGTATGTAGTTCTGACTGAGTACGTCCAGCATGGCGCTTCTTGTCATACGAGCAATAAGTCCGCTTTGCATAAGACCCAGGGAAAAGCCGGGTAAAATCAAGTATTTTATCACACCGAAGCCGGATTGGCTTACAGGCACATAGCCTGAAACGGGTAACAAACGAAGATAAACACCAAAAAACAAGATAAGCACTATTGCTATAAAGAAACTGGGAATGGAGATCCCGATAAGTGAGATTCCGATACTGAGCTTGTCTAACAAGGAGCCCTTTTTTGTTGCCGAAACCATTCCCAGGGGGATGCCGATTAGTAATCCGAAAAACAGGCCGGTAACCGCCAGCAGCATAGTGGGCTCAAGCCTTGAAAGAATAGCTTTTGTTACCGAAGTGTCAAGAAATATGGAACTGCCGAAGTCACCCTTGAGGACGTTTTTCACCCATATAAAAAAACGTATGTATAAAGGCTTGTCAAAGCCCAGCCTTGCCGTCATCTCGGCAACCTGTTGTTCCGTTGCATAATCACCCAGCATTAATCTGACCGGGTCTCCCGGCATAAGATTTGTGATAAAAAATGCAACTACTGCAGCAATTAACAGCACAGGTATCAGTATCATAAGCCTTTTTAGAATATATCTGCCCATTTAACCATCCATTCCGCTCTTTTACCGGCGGATACTATATACTTGTATTTTTTTACTGATTTCACATTAAGCCTTATTATAATGTTTTCGGCTGAAATTGTAAAGCGGTTGCTTTTTGCGACAGACGGACATATATAAGTCAAAAGTCAAAGAACAATTGTTGTGCAGAGGTTTTCACAAATATATACAAAGTATAAAAAGTGCAATGAAAATGAGATGGAGCATTCTGAGATACGGCACAAACGCACATCAGACGCGCTGGTCCCTGCAGGAACACTATTGCATTTTTTTAGCGTTCATTATACTATTGTAATGAATTTACAATAGGGTATATCACCGTGTTGGAAGATTACCGGTGAATGTGGATGAAAAAAGGCTGCTGGCTGCGATTTCGAACTTTTTCCTGCAGACGCATATACAGGAGGAAAGGTGAGCTCGTAAAGCTAACCCCAAAGGAATACAACCATCTGTTGTTCTTTTGCCGAAATCAAAACAGGGCCTTTTCCGGAAGCACGTTACTGGATCTGGTATGGTGTTACGGATACAAATACGAAGGGAGCTATACGGTAAACATAGAAAGGCGAAATGGATATATATGACATATGATCAGATGAAAGATGCGCTGGGTGCTATAGCGGACGGAGTGCCCGAAGAAATATATCATAAGCTCAACGGGGGCATAATTCTGTCCCCGGAAACTAAAATACATCCCAAAAGTGTGGGAAAAGAACTTGTAATAAACGGGGAATATCACAACGAGCCGTATGGGATGGGCAGATACATCATACTGTACTACGGCTCACTGATGCGCTCCTACGGCCATCTTTCCGATGAGAAGTTGATGAAAAAAGTAAAAGAGGTTCTGTATCACGAGCTTATTCACCACCTGGAAAGCATGGCTGGAGACAGATCGCTGGAGAGAAGCGACGCGGAGTTTTTAGATAACTATCTTCGTAAACGAAAACAAAAATAGCAGTTAAGGACTGGCCGCAGACGGCTGGTCCTTTTACATTAAATAAATAAGATACGCTGGAATGCGCCTATAATACATGTATAAAATATCCAAAAACACCAGTACAATTTTAGGAATTGTCACCTTGTGATATACCTTGACAGGCGAGGTATGTATAAGTATTATATATATTATCCATAGAGATATATAATATTAAAAAGGAGATGGCTATGTCGATTACATCAGACCTGCTCCGAGGACACACCGACGCGATAATATTGGCGCACTTAATGCAGGGAGACAGTTATGGCTACAAGATAAACAAAGCCATACTTGAAAAAACAAATCATCAATATGAGCTCAAGGAAGCGACACTGTATACCGCTTTTAAAAGGCTTGAACAGGCCGGAGATATCAGTTCTTATTGGGGGGATGAAACAAGCGGAGCCAGGAGGCGCTACTACACCATAACAAATGAGGGAAAAAGGACATATCGACGCATGAAGCATGATTGGCAGCAAGCGAAAAAGCTGATTGACATTCTTATTATGGGGGAGGATCAGGAAAATGGTTGAAAGACTAAGAGAGTATATTGACAATCTTTTCATGGACGCGCCGCCTACGAAGAAGACCGTAGAGATGAAGGAAGAAATTTTACAAAATCTAAAAGAAAAATATCATGATTTGCTAAGCGATGGCAAAAGCGAAGAGGCGGCATTCAACATTGCGGTTGCCGGGATAGGAGATATCAGCGAGCTCATCGAGGAGCTTAAAAGAGAACACAGCGGCAGACATGACAATCGCAGTGACCAGGAGAAATACGAAGAGAAAAAACTAAGAGCTTTTCGTGTTTCCATTGCCGTTGCGCTTTATATATTGAGCATTATTCCGCTTTTGGCTTTTCAGAATGAAGTGGGGGTTGTTTTTCTGGCTGTATTGGTTGCCGCAGCGACAGGCATTCTTGTATACAACAGCATGACAAAGCCGGACTTCATAAAAAGTGAAGAGACAATTGCTGAAGAGTTCAGGCAGTGGAGGCAGAGCAATACCTCCCGCAATTCGGCATATAAATCGATATCAGCCGTACTCTGGTCAATAACCCTGGTCGTCTATTTCCTTATAAGCTTTACAACAAGAGACTGGCATATTACCTGGCTTATCTTCCCAATCGCATTTGCCGTTAATAACATTATCAGGGTAGTGATGAAATAGACAATATGGCACTTTTAACGGGAAGGGACTTTTTTATAGGAAAGGTATGATAGACTGTGAAAAAAGCAAGCTTGGTAATATGGAGCATTATCGCCATTGTTCTTATATTTGTGTTGGTTCTGGGCCTTACAAATCATCTTGATTTGTTCAAATTCATCGGAATATTTGGAGAATCAGTTTACTATCCTGATAGTAAACTGTATACGGTGGGGGAAGGCAGTGCAAGCGTCCGGGAGGTGAGATCTCTTAAGCTTGACTGGATTGCAGGGAATGTTACAATTTCCACTTATGGGGGAAAGGATATAAAGTTCAGTGAGTCCGCTTCATATGATATGAAACCCAATGAAGAAATGCGGTATCTGATAAAAGACGGAAAGCTGATAATACGGTTCTGCGCCCCCGGCAGAGTTGCTAAGCGGGACAAATCACTTACAGTATACCTTCCGGAGGATTATGAGCCTGATAAAATAGTTGTTGATACTGCGTCTGCCTCTGTAAATGTACAGGACCTGAAAGCTCTTGAAGCAAGGCTGGAGACGGTATCCGGATCTGTTAAAGCAGAAGGTATTGTGAGCGATACGCTGAGCATTGAAACAGTAAGTGGAAAAATCACCGTTGTAGGCTGCATGGCAGAAAGTCTTATAACCCAATCAGTCAGCGGCTCTGCGAATTGCGAAGGAAATTTTATCTGGATTGATTCTGAAAGCGTTTCCGGCGGCATAACACTGGCTCCCGGTGAGGATGTCTTGAAAATAGATGCGGAAGCCGTCAGAGGCGAAGTGAGAGTTGAGCTGTTGGAAAATGTAAATTTTACCGCAAGGTATTATAGTGTCAGCGGTGATTTTATCTGCGACTTTCCGGTGATTACCGGCAAAAAAACCGTCACTCACGGCAGTGGGGGAACGCAGTTGGAACTTGAAACAGTCAGCGGTAATATTAGTATTGTAAAAAAATAATCCAATACAAAATAACACGCCGCCATGCCGAATAACAAGATTGTTGTTATCGGGTATGGCGGCAAACTTACTGCCAGTCGTAATAGAGCTCCAGGTACTCTTCAAGGCAAAGGTTCTCGCTCATTATTGCTGTCGCAGCCTCCTGGCCCACATAGCGATAATGCCATGGCTCAAAGATGATACCTGTGATGTGAGTTTTATCCGGTGGGTATCTAAGTATGAAACCATATTTGTGGCAATTTTCCATAAGCCATTTTGCCTCTTCGGTCTCTGCCTGACCATCGTCCAAAAGCTGATAGTCACTGGCGACAATGTCGACTGCCAGGCCAAGCTGGTGTTCGCTTGTACCCGGATATGCCACAACCTTTTTTGCCTCCTCAAGGGCCTCCGTGTATGTCAGACCGGTTTCCATTTGGGCTTCCACCTGGCTGTTATACAGCTCCGTTTGAAACTCTGCATCTCTGTATGCGGAGCAAACCAGCGGGGATAATCCCTCGGCTTTTGCATCAGAAAGCATTTTTAAGAGGCTGTCAGCGGCCCTGGCGTCAAAATATTCACCGTTTCCTATATCCTGCAGCTCCGGTTTATAATTGTCCTGTAATGGATGGTCCTCATTTACCAGAACAAGCATCCAGGACCTGTCATGTATGGAGGGAGCGGTATGTTTGTTGTCGCTTAAGTGGCTTTCATGCTCGGAATTCGTATAGCTTTCTTTTTCTGGTATTTGTGTATCGGAACCCGGGCTGAAAAGGAATATTCCAGTACCAACCAGGAGGGCAAGGAAGATTATACAAAATACGGGCACCACAACATACTTCAGCTTATTTGTGCCTGCGGTTTTTTCAAAATCCGTTTGTATTATCTCTGTATTCTGAATATCGGTGGAGGGTTCCTGTGGTTCCAATTATTTCTCCCACTTTCTTTAGTTAACTGAGTTTTTATATACTATTTTGGTATTATACACAAAAATTTATCGTTTGCATATTATTTTAAACCGGGATTATGAATATTTAATATAAAATTTAAAAAGCACAGTGCAAATTTTCAAGAGGATGTCTGAGCGGATAAATCAACACTTATATTTTTGTTGTTCATATACTCACTTAAGCTGACAGGTCCAAAGAGTATATCCCTGCCCACATACAGGGTACCGTCGGATTTGGTTTTCAGACTCCATTTGACAAGTGAGATTTTCCCCTCGTGCAGCTCTATACAGGTTATATAGCTCCGGTAAACGCAGCACCCGTCGTTAAAATAGGGTGTTTGTCCCGGTGATGGAAACACATATCTGTGGGTGTGGCCGGCAATAAGCATAAGCCGGTTTCTTTCGGACCATTGCATAAGTTTTCTTTCAGTTTTCAGCTTTCTGAGATTATTTTTTGAAACGCTGGTGGGATCGTTCACTCCAATCAGTTCAAGGGGGCGCCATAAATACCGTACCAGGAATCTGTTTAGCTTCCACAGCGGCCCGTTAAGAAGGTCCACCTGGTGGCCATGTATCAGAAAAATTTTATCCTGCGTTTTTCGGTGTTTTAGTATAAGTCCTTCGTGAAACCGGATATCTGACAGCAAAAAAGGTATGGAAATTCCGGATTCCGTTAAATTACGTCTGGATTTTTTCCCCGGAAACGCGCTCTTTTTTATTATGTCGTGGTTTCCGTATAGCATATAAAGCCTGTTATCTGTGTGGAATTTATCCAAAAGCTCAAATATGCTTTTATATGCCGAGACGATATGAGAAATCTCCTTATTCTCCCAAAGCTCGTCTCCGTCGCCTATTTCGATGTATGTGAATTTTTCTTTGTTGTATTTTGAAAGGGCAGCATAGTACAGGTTGCTGTTGTCTGCAAAGGAATCGGCCCAGCTGCCCGTACCCCTATGGCAATCACTCATGAGGACTATTTTGGACGTATCGTCAAAACCTATTTCATGTGCAGACTGAAAAACCTGTGTGATACGGTTATACCCGGTCATTTATTCCCTCCCATTATAGAAGGGAAATTGTGCTTCATATCATACATTCTTTTGATATCGGTAAACAGCTTGGATGGCTTGCCGATGTTGATAATCATACTGTATAAAAGGGGGGATTTGTGCCATATTATATTCAGGGCTTCATACATATCCTGGGCATCTTCCGTATAGTTCCGGTATATTCTGCACAGGGTTTTATTCGTTGTCTGGGACAGGCTCTCAAATATGCCCCGGGAAATTGACTGTACAGAATAAGGCTTGGAGAATGTAAAGTTAACCGTATTGCCTGAAACCTCTAATTCCTGATCTGAATATCCCGTTTTCATCATTCCGCCGACAAAGGCCTGACACATTTCCTGATTTTTCAGGGATATGGATACATCCATCTCCAATTCGGAAGGCTCTGAGAATTCGCCCAGAATGTGGCCTGTAAGCCACCAATGGGTATCTTTCCTTGTAAATAAAGGCTCTCCGTTCTTTTTCAATGTGGCGGTCATATAAAGGCAATCTTCATCAGGTACCGAATGATAGAAAAGATAGTTTATAATATTCGGCAAATCATAATCGGGGCCTTCGGCTGTGTAAATGCCGATCTCGCAGCCGGTTGTCATGCCGTATTGACCCTTCCATAGCTCTATGAGCCATCTTTTGTTATCGTATTCAAAATATATCGGCTCACAGTCATATATCAAATTTAAGATTGCGGCAAAATCATCATAGAGACGAAAGTAACCAAAATCTCTCTGCCAAGCATCTTTTACCGAGAAAAAAATATCCTGCCGGTCATCATAAGCATATCCAGCCTTATATATGACCTTTTCCAAATCTTTGATGTCTTCCCGAATGCCGGAATATACACTGTTTTTCATTCTATAGCCGGCAAAAATATCGCCGCTCATTTTATTTCCAGCCTCCCTGTATGTTTAATCTATTTCATAATATTCGACACATTCAAACCATGACACACATAATTGCAAAGGGAGGCAGCCGGTGGGTCGTATTTCGATATTGAGTTCGCGGCATAATGTAAAAAGGCTGGTTATTACAGTGAAAAACAGTCATTTTCAAAGAAATATCGGTTTGTCCGTTGTCAAACAGGGCTGAAAGCATAAATGACAGCTCACAGCCCTGGCAGTCAATCGAATGCATAATGCAAAAGCATTTGTTCATTGGACGTTATTTGTTTTCTATTCTGAAGCCTCTGTTTTCCACAAGAAAACCCCCCTGTATATTGTCTGATTTGGCGTCCAGGCTGAGGGCGGGCTCCAGATATGCAATGCCTCGCTTAATGGAGTGGTAGCCGAATCTGGAGCGGATTTTGTCAATAGCCATATCCAGATCCTGCCGCTTTATATTTTTTATCTCCTCGGGGAAAAGGGAAAGCTGAACCACTTCACCTCTGGGAGTCAATCCGCAGGCGCGGACAGAAAGGGAGCGTATAGGCTTCTCAGGTTTGTTTTTTATAACCAGAGAAAAAGCCAGATTAAAAATATCCTGTGTATTGCAGGAAGGTCTTTTGAGCTTTTCTTGACGCTCAAACCACTTGAGTTCCCTGTCCCTAATTCCGATCTGCACAGTTGAGCATAAGCTGTTTTGGTCTCTGAGACGCTCTGCGACACTCTCGGAAAGGGAATAGAGCGTTATTTTAATCTGGTCTTCGGTGATAAGATCGTAGGGAGTGGTAGTGCTGTTGCCGACGCTTTTTATTACCGGAGTGCTGTTATAATAGTCCGTTACCGCCGAATTATCCCTCCCGTTTGCAAAATGCCACAGCATAACTCCGTTTTTTCCCAAAATAAGGTATAAGAATTCCGGATCTGCCTGCGCCAAATCTCCGATGGTGCAAATCCAGTAGCGTTTAAGCTTCCTGTATGTGGCGGGACCTACATACAGAAGCTTATTGACCGGAAGCTTCCATATTGTATCCTTGAAATTCTCTCTGGTTATTACCGTGGTGGCATCGGGCTTTTTTATATCTGAGCCCAGTTTTGCAAACACTTTGTTAAAGGATACTCCTACGGATACCGTGAGCCCCATTTCATCTCTCATGGTTTTTCTGATTTTGTCGGCAATCTCCCGGCCGTTTCCCAAAAGGCTCCCGGACACATCGAGCCAGCACTCATCCAGGCCAAAAGGCTCCACCTGAGAGGAAAAGGTGTTTAAATATATCTCGCGGGATTTTTTTGAAATCTCTGTATACAGACTGTGTCTTGCCGTTATAAAAACGATGTCCGGACATTTTTTTTTAGCTTGCCACAGAACCTCGCCTGTTTTTACCCCGCATTTTTTTGCCGGCTCATTTTTTGACAAAACTATTCCATGCCTCTTCTGGACGTTTCCGGTTACAGCCATGGGCCTGTTTCTGAGGGAAGGGTCGTAGAGGCATTCTATATTGGCATAAAAGCTGTTGAAATCGCTGTGAAGGATTACCCGCTCCTCCATGCTGTCCTCCTGTTATTTGTTATGGCCGACAGCGCAGGCCGGAACATATGTTCGATAATATTATATACGACAGGAGGGGGCGTGGCAAGAGGGAAAAATAAAATCCCGTTATGTGATTAATGCCTGTTTGCAGCGCTATTGATTTGCGGCATATGCCCGCAAATCAATTCAGGCAATCAATCATATGCATAATACTAAAGCATTTGTTTATTGGACATTAATTAGCCGTCACCACCTGTAAATCTCTGATTTGTCAATGATAATAAGAGAACGGAGCCGCTCATTTATTCTGAGCCGCTCCGTTTTATAACATTTATCGGATACAGATTGTTTCTATGACGCAAGAGTGTTTATATCAAGTATCAGGCTGATCGAGCCGTCTCCAAGTATCGCACAGCCGCCAAGCCCACGCAGATTATTGTTATGCCTTTTTATATATGAGGGGAGCGGCTTTATTACAGCCTGCTGCTCACCTATCAGTTGATCGACGAAAAGGCAGTAGGGATGATCCTCCATAAGAAGCATTACGAGAATACCATCTGAGAGATTGGTATATTTAGGCTCTATATTAAACTGCTCGTAAAGCCGGACAATAGGATATACTCCGTTGCGTATTGTTATCATTTCCCGTCCGTCCGGGTCGAGAAATACATCCTTCATATTGGGCTTGAATGATTCCTGAATGGATAGCGTGGGAACGATATATATCAGGTCTCCGACCATGAGCTTCATACCCTCTATAATGGCCAGTGTCAGTGGTATTCGTATAGTTATTTCCGTACCCTTACCATCTTCGCTCTCGACGGAGATTGATCCGCCGACTTTATCCAGATTGCGCTTTACCACGTCCATGCCCACGCCACGGCCCGAATACTCGGTTACCTGCTTGTTGGTGGAAAAACCGGGAAGAAATATAAATGAAAAGGCCTCTTTGTCGCTTATTTCAGCTTCGGATTTCGTTGTTAAGCCTTTTTCGATGGCTTTTTTAATTATCGCCTTACGGTCAAGACCCGCACCATCGTCTGATATTACGATAACCACATCGCCACCGGCATTCCGGGCTTCCAATGTCAGTTTGCCGGTGGGAGATTTACCTTTCTTTTTGCGCTCCTCCGGAGCTTCTATACCGTGGTCTATCGCATTTCTGATCAGGTGCATAAGAGGATCGGATAGAGAATCGATGATATTTTTATCGATTTCCGTTTCCTCTCCGATTATAACCAGGTCCACATCCTTGTTGACCTTTTTGCTCATATCGCGGATTATCCGGCGCATTTTATGGAATGTGGAGGAGATTGGAACCATCCGGACCGACATTACGATATCCTGAAGCTCGTTGATCAGCTTTCTAAGCTGCTGGCTGTTTTTTTCAAAGCTTTCGAGCTTTAATTTTTCTATTTCAGGATTTTTTGTTACCATAGATTCAGTGGTAACAATTTCACCAACCAGGTCCATCAGCTTGTCCAGCTTATTTATGTTCACGCTGATAAAATTTTGCTTTGTCAGGGTTTCAGAAGCAGTTGGCCGATTTGTGGCGGTGCTTTTTTCAGAGCTTTGCTCTTTCCTCGGTGCTATTTCTTCTGGCAATTCATCGGCATCATCACCAAGGAGTATGATGCTGTAGTTATGCAGGAACATAACAGAGTTCAGAATATCCCTGATAACGTCCGGGTTTTCATTTGTTTTTATATAGAGAACAAATCCGTCATTAATTATTTTCTCTGCCGCGCTTTCGTCCATGAGGTTTTCGGGGAAATAAACAATTTTTATGCAGTAAGGTAGCAGTGTGTTTACTACACCGAAAGCGCGGACGTTTTCCATCTTGCAATCGGCTTCAAAGGTTATTTTAATCTTGTAATATGGAGCATCGAAGTCTTCATAGTCAACCTCATGGTCAACGGTGTTTTCCGCTGTTTCTGCTTTTGCGCTTTTATCTGACTTTTCCGCTTCTTTGGGACGGGTATGGCGGGATATAACGTCGATATACTTATGGATTCTTTTAATAAGTTCCGAGTTGTCAATATCCGGGCTGTTCCCCAAGGCTATCTTCTCGATATCCGTCTTGAGAATATCGGAAGCATTCAGAACCATATCGAAAATATCGTCCCAGTCATCTTTTCTGACCTTTTTTTCTCTGATATGAGAAAAAAGATCCTCAACGGCATGAGATAATTTCGCCAGACTTTCAAAAGACATCATAGATGCGGAGCCTTTTATAGTGTGCATAATTCGAAAGACTTCGTTTATCTGTTCGCTGTTTAGTGAACGCTGCTTCTCCCCCTGAAGAAGTATATCTTCAAGTTTTTCAAGCAATTGCTGGTTTTCGTATATAAAGACTTCAATCATAGGGTCCTGTCCATGCACCATATTTCACCTGCCAGTTACTTATTTGTTTTCTTAACCCAGTTTCTTCAGAGCCGACACAATACCTTCTTCCTTGAAAGGCTTAACGATAAATCCTTTTGCCCCGGATATGATAGCATCTCTTACCATGGCTTCCTGACCCATGGCAGATACCATGATTACCTTCGCCGTGGGATCTATTTTCATTATCTCTCTCAGGGCATCAAGACCGTTCATCTCCGGCATTGTTATGTCCATTGTAACAATATCCGGCTTCAATTCCTTAAATTTTTCAACCCCTACCAATCCATTTTCCGCTTCGCCAACAATCTCATATCCGTTTTTTGTCAACATGCTCTTGATTGATATGCGCATAAATGCTGCATCATCCACAATCAGAACTCTTGCCATGCTATGTCCTCCTAAATTGTTTAAAAGTATTGCTTTGACTAAATTATTTTTTCTCCATGACCGATGGTTTTGATTTTTAACTCTCCTGTCTGTGTATAAAACTCAATGGTACGGCCATAATTTCCCCCCGTATCATTTGCAATAATAGGTATTTTTAAAAAGTTGAGTATCTGGATACAGGCTGCAACATTTCTTTCCCCGACTCTTAAAACATTTTTAGCCGAGGTACCTGCGAACATATGCGCTCCTCCGGCCAGCTTGGAAATCAGCGCATTTCTTTTCGCACCAAGCTGCTCCATTTTTTTCATCAGATCTATAATAGCTGTGTCTGCGAATTTTGCCCGGTTTTGACCGCCATGTCCGTTTGAACTCGGCAACATGATATGGGCCAGACCTCCGATCAATCGAAGTTTATCATATATTACCACACCAACGCAAGAACCAAGACCCAGCGTAGTCAGGATGTCGGGAGCAGAAGCAACATTCAAATCTGCCATACCAACTGTGATTAAAGCCATCAAATACTCATTCCTAACGATTCTATCAGAATTTTATATGATTCAAAATCCGGAATTAAGAAGAAATGTCCTGTCATGTCCTTGTTTTCATCGGAAAAATTTGTTTTCAGGAAAAGGACTGAATCGCCAATCTTACCGTATTCTATGGCCACAATACTTATTATTGCACCTACCATGTCGATGGCAAGTTGCGGAACTGATGGCTTAACGGTGAGATTTGTCAAAGAACAAATTGCCGACAGATATGCGCCAACCAATATATTGGTCATTTCAGTCAGAGATGATTTTTCCAATTCATTAAGAGAATCCGCATTAAAGTTTTCCGGCGGCTTCTTTTCTTCGTTCATTGCTATTGAAATCAACTCATAAGCGTCTTCAACTTCCAGAACCATCAGAATATATCCACTCAGCCCGCCGGACATGTCCACAAGAATACCCACAACAACATTTTCCGGGCCATCAAGGATGTTTATTATATCGTTGAACGAAACAATATTAACCTCAGGCACACTCATCAAAACTTTCTTGTTGAGCATTCCTGCAAGTGCCGTTGCTGCGTTTCCAGCGCCAATATTTCCAATTTCCTTGAAAATATCAAGATTGTGGCTGTCCACACTGTTGAGAACATCGGACATTACACATACCCCCTTATTAAAGTGGCGTTACGTTATTAAGTTCTCGCTGTTTTACTACGATATATTAATTAAGAATATCAGAATTCCAAACATAAAAAGGATGCGACATTTTGAAGATTGAAGGGTTTGTTTATCCGGAAAATATCGTCATGGTCAATGCCTCTAATGACTCCGATTCTGTTAGCTTCGAAGAAGGGCAGGTACTGAACGCCCGTGTTTTGTCCTGTGAAAAGTCAGTGGCGCTGCTTAAAACCGAAGCTGGGCACATTCTTCGTGCAAAGCTCGATGCAGGAGTCATTATGGAAAAGGGCTCTGTAGTAACGCTTGTGGCCACCGGGCACAGGGATGGTGTTACGCTTTTAAAGCTGGTCCCCGGGCTTTCGGACAGACCTATGACCGGGGAGGGGACCACCGTTAATACAGATATGGACATACTTCCACAGGAAATTTCGGAGACTCTTGTCCGAATGCTGGATAAGCTTGAAATATCTATTACAAAAGATGTTATCGGACACATTTATACTTTAGTTAAGCAAAATTCCGATTTATCCCCGGAAAAAATTATTTTTATGGTCGCAAACAATATGGAGCCCCATGAAGCCGATAGCCTCTTTCGCTCGGATAACACAGCGGCAAAGCTGCTCGGAGAGCTGATACGACTGGTTAATTCCGAGGTGCCTGGCCGGGAGCAAGCCGGCAAATTCGTGGAATACGCTGATGCCCAGTCCAGGGCTTTAGATACTGCCGATACGAGGAGCACGCAACTGCCTGGGGAAAAGATAAACTCGGGCGCCTTGGATAATTTTATCGTTAGGCAGGATCAGACCGAACAAGGGCTGGAACCTGCCCTGGTGGCTGAAAGAGAAATCCCTGTATATATAAGGGCAAATGTTGCAGATTACGGGGGCGTAAGAGAATCCCCTTCCGGCACCTATGCCGATATGGCGGAAAATGAGCTTAAAATAATCGGATATGCAAACCAGAGAGAAAACATAGAGGCCAGCCCCGCCGGAGCTTCAACAGGCAAAGAAAATGTGGCAGGAGCCCCTGGGACACAAGCCTCCCGGTCAGTTGAGGAGGGGGCGTTGTCGGAGGCCGGCTCAAATCAACATGAAAGCAAGGTACAGGAAAACATAGCTACTGGACAAACACAATATGCCGCTCAAGAGGATGATGAAGCTCAAAAGGTTTTAATACGGCTTATCTCGAGGATGCCAGCTTATCGTGAAAACCCGGGTTATGCAAAAATATCGGAAAAAAATATCGAAGAGACGGCCAAAACCATCATTAATGTAATGGAAAAAGTACGGGAACTAAAGAGCTCGAAAACCGATGGACCTGAAAAGCTTATAAAGTATCTTAAGGATATTTTTGTAGAGCTTACAGGTGAAGAGGAGGATGGAAAAAAGCTTAAAAAGGCAAGAGACGAACTGTATGCCAGGCTTACTCTTTTAAAAGAAGAGCTGCCCGGAATGGAGCTGAGAGGAAAAACCGAGCTTATTGAACAGACACAAAAACTCCTTAATCATATAAAGGCTTTTAACGCGATTGATCAGTATATATATTCACAGATACCGATTTTACTGAACGGTGAATACAGGACAGCAGAGCTGTATTTCTTCAGGAAAAGAAAAGGCGGTAGGAAAATCGATCCTGAAAATGTGAAGATACTCCTGGCATTGGATCTCAAAAATCTTGGCCGCTTTGAAGGGCTTGTCAGCATCAAGGGCAGGGAAGTATCACTGCGAATCGAGGTGTCGAAAGCTGCGGCAAAAACTGCTTTTTTACAGGATACCATAAAATTACATAAGATGCTAGCGGAAATCGGATACAAATTGACAAATATTATTGTCGAGCCAATGGAAAAAGAGACCTCGGCAGAGAACGCAATGCTAAAACTTATCGAGTTTGAAGAGAGTATAAAGCCGGCTCTGGATCTGTCGATTTAATTGGGGAGAAAACAATATTATGGAAGCAAAACAGACTACGAAAAAACCAAAAAAAAGAGCGGCAGCGATAAAGTATGACCCTGAGACCGACGCACTGCCGACAATGACCGCTTTTGGCGAAGGATATGTTGCAGAGAAAACAATTGAAAAAGGGAAGCAGTCGGGCTTACCCGTCATAACCGATGCGGAGCTGGTGTCTCTGCTTGCGGGAATGAACGTAGGGGATGAAATACCGCCTTCACTATATGAGGTGGTTGCGAAGATTCTTGTCTTTGTCGCTGAAATCGACAGCAGCTACGGCGAGAAGCTGAAAAAGGCGTCGGAAAACTGAGAACAACTGACTAATTATAACGAAATCAATTGAAATTGTAATAGAATTATGACATAATGTCTAATGAGGAAGTATAATTTTTATAGGCGTATATTCCCATACTGGAGGTATACATATGACGGGCATTTCCAGGATTATTTCCGCTGCGAAATCCGCTGACACGGGCTCACACCGGAATGAGAGCGTAACAGAGCGGGACAGCTCATTCTCCCGGGTTCTTTCTGAAAAGCTAGAGCAGGATTTAAAGGAAAAGGCAATAACAATAACCTCGCCGTCATTGTCGGACAACGGAATATACGGCGGGCTCATAAATGGGACCGGTGCGGTGGAGATGCTTTTGGCGAATGCTGCCAGGAGCGGCAATATGGGTGACGCGGAAACAGCATTGTTTCTGGCATGCATAATGATGCAGTCCATGAACAGCAGCGAGGAAATGTCGGCCATGCTGGGGGTGATATCACCTTTGATTTCAAATTTGAAAGGGGACATATCCGATCTGAAGGGCTCAATTATGCAATCGGACTTTTCACCGTATATTTTGAGCAGATTGGACATATCGGTATTCAAGTCTTCCATACCGCCCCAAATATCCCCCACGGGCCGGGCTATAGTACCTTCGGAGGCATGGAAGCCAACTTCACCAGCCATAGTCAGCACGCCGAACGACAGAAGTCCCCAAAAGCTCAGGCTGGTCATAGACCAGTTCAATGTAGAAACATCGGAAAGATACAGGCCATACAGGCGGGAAAGAGATACATACTGCAATATCTTCCTGTGGGACGTTACAAACGCCCTGAATTGTGAGATACCGCATTTCGTAGACCCGGTTACGGGAAATCCGCGAAAATATCCTGATATTGAGGGCGCCATAGAGCTTGGTGCAGTTCAAATTGAGGACTGGCTGGTCAAGTATGGAGGAGCCTACGGCTGGCGGGAGGTTGACGCCGCTACCGCGCAGGAATATGCAAACAGAGGGAAGCCGGCGGTTACAACAGCCGGAAGTATAGGCCATGTGCAGGTTGTATGCCCTTCAAATGATGGTAAATTTGATCCGATACTCGGGGTGACCGTTGCCCAGGCAGGAAGCAGAAATACGGGATATACTCACATATCCAGGATATATGACAGCGTATCCTTGAGCAAAATACGTTATTTTGTTCACGAATAGAAGCTGCGTAAGAAATATCGATAGGCTCACCCTTGGAGGCTTGGATGACCAAACAGCTTGATTACTATAAAATACTGAGGATTGAATACGGAGCCGATAAAGCCGACATAGTTGCCGCATACAGAAAGCTGTGCAAGATCTACCATCCGGATATAAGCCGAAATCCCGGCTCGGAAGAGATTATGAAGCAGATTAATAATGCGTATGCGGTATTGAGCAATGACGCAAAACGAGAGGCGTATAATCGCAGCTATGCCGCATCAAAACCACGGAAGCAAAATCAGTATGGAAATACTGCTGCCTCCCGGGAGACGCAGACTTGGAATTCCCGACGCGGCCGTACCTACGGTGAAACATATGGCCAAAGACGCGCAAAAGCGAAAAAAGCCGAAGAAAAAGCTTTTTTATCAGTGCAGGATTATTTATCATGCCTGCTCACACACAATTACCAAAGAGCATATGAGCTTCTCAGTGACCGTGACAAGGACTATGTGACGCAGAAAGCCTTTACCGACTGGAGAGAAGCGGTGAACAGGCACTACATAATGCGTGAGTTTCAAATTAACGGATATGAAGCCGTGCTTGCAAACTCAATAAGAGCGGGAATGAGAGGACAGATATGGAAATATAACACCGACCTGGTTGAGCTGAACCTGAAAAATCAAGTTCTTGAAAGTCGCAATGGGGCGTGCTATTTAATACCTGAAAACGGGAAATGGAGAGTTTTGCTTGATGCCGGAGAGCTCACTGAGATCGCCAGGGTTATCCAGGAGCTTTCTCCATATCACCAAAAAAGCGAAATGGAGAAGTATTGGGAGCAGTATTGCGAAGATAATTGCAGACAGCTTGGTCTACTGAGCCTTTCAGGGTTTATAAAAAAAGCAGGGTCCGAGCTGTACGGATATTCCAGATATAAACAGTCGCTGATTCTTGTATCCTTTGCCGTAAAGCCCCTATCAAGCGGTTGGCCGGACAGGGTTAAGCTGGATATTTTAAAGACCCTATCGGAGACGCTGAAATCCTCTATACGCAGTTCTGATATTCCTGCGTATTTGGGAAACGGAGTGTTTATTGTCCTGTTTAGCCAGCTAAAAAAGCGCAGAGCAAGAAGCATAACAGATAGGTTGATTGAAAAGATGACAATAAAAGTTTATGAGGAGTTAAAGGTAAGAATTGATGTGCAGTCCACGAGTCTGGAGTATAAGGGCGGCTATTTGAGACAGTATATAGATTTTATTTTGGACAGTATTGAAAATAAAGCATAAAGGAATTCAAAAATAGTACGATGTTATTAGATGTAGAGAGGTCTTGACTTTTTATGTCCACTGAAAAAATGTTTTCGCATTTCTAAAAAGAGCATGTTTGCTCTTTTCAACGGGCAAACATGCCCGTTTCAGATATACTGATTGACTGCATGAATCGATTTTCGGGCATATGCCTCAGATCCATTGCGCTGCAAACAGGCATTAATTAAGAAAGGCAGGTTTTCGAAATGGCAAGTTCTATAAAGATAACCGGCATGTACTCTGGGCTTGACACTGATACCATCGTTCAAAGACTGATGGAGATTGAAAAGTATAAAGTAGACCGGCAGTTTCGAGCAAAGGTAACTCTGGAATGGAAGCAGGAAGCTCTGAAAAAAGTCGAAGATGATATAAAAGAGTTTAAAAATACATATTTAAGTGTTTTGGGCAAGTTCAATATGTATTCAAAAAACATCTATAATGTATATGATGTAATTATGACAGGCTCAAACACATCCGCGGTCACAATTAAAGCCGACTACAGCGCTACCGCAGGTTCCCATGTAATAAATCAGGTCAACAGACTTGCCCGGGCAAGTGCCGTCCAGAGCGCCGAGAGTGTATCCGTGGGCAGTCAATTGTCTTCTTCAAACTCAACAAAGCTCAAGGATCTGGATTTTAAAAACTCTATGAATTTTGAAGACGGTAAGATATCGTTTAAAATCAATGGGGAGACCTTTACCTTCAGTGAAGAGGACACGCTGCAGAAGGTTCTCAATACCGTGAATTCAAACGGCAATGCAGGTGTTATCCTTAATTACAGTCGTCTTAGCGACACCTTTAAAATCGAATCAAAGAAAAGCGGAGCCGACTCCGAGATAGTTATCGAAAATATTACAGGAACGGCTTTCGGAGAAAACGGAGCTTTTGGTATAGCGACCGGTACATTTAAAAACGGGGTGGATGCCGAGGTAGTGATTGACGGTATCACTGTTACCAGATCATCGAATACCTTTACTATTGACGGTATTACATACACCCTGAACGAAACAACCAAACCGGAGGCCAATATCGGTTTCAGGCTTACGCAGAATGTGGACAAGGCTGTGGAGTCGATAAAGGGATTTGTGGATGCGTACAATCTCCTGATAATCAAGTTGGATACCCTGCTTATAGAACGGAAAAACAGCAGTGAGAGGGGCTATACCCCCCTGACCGAGGACGAAAAGAAGGCCATGAGCGACGAGCAGATTGAAAAATGGGAGGCTATAGCAAAAAAAGGTCTGCTGTACAATGACCGTTCCATTAGAAGCATGCTTGACAGGCTCAGAAGGACTCTTTATGCCACTGTATCCGAAGCGGGGATTTCACCTGCGCAGATTGGAATAAAAACCGGACACTGGGCAAACAAGGGCCAGATAACACTGGATGAGGATGCGTTAAGAGCGGCTCTTGAAAACGATCCTCATCAGGTGATGAGTGTCTTCACAAGCATATCATCTTCCGATGATGCATCTGTTAAATACAGTGAAAATGGCATTCTGAAACGCATAAGTGACGTATTTGACAGTTATACAAAGAGCTCAGGCATGACCTTGGCATCCTTGGGAGAAAATATTGAGGACATGGTTGAAAAAATTGATATGATGGAAGAAAAGATGCTGGAGCTTGAAGAGAAGTATTATCAAAAATATGCGGTTATGGAAAGAGCTCTGGCAAAGCTGCAGTCCCAGAGTGATTGGCTCAATAGTATGTTGGGCTCCCTTACTTATAGGTAACCGCAGGCAAATGAACAACATAGCGTAAAAAACGGCTGCCGCTTGCCGAAAAAGCGGAAACCGTGGTATCGCATACCTTGTATCGTTTTTAAATTGGTAGATGGAATCCATACCGGTATGCGAGGATGTGGTATTTCGCGGTACATGGAGCCAGAAATGCAACAGCAAGTGATGCTCACAAACGCTCAGGAAGTATATCGCCAGCAGAAGATTCTGACGGCCAGTCCCATGGAGCTTATACTGATGCTCTATGACGGGATCAGAAAGGACCTGCTCCAGGCTCAGATTGCAATTGAAAAAAAGAATATGCAGATGGCGCATGATAAGCTTATAAATGCCCAGGACATAGTTATTGAGCTTATTAACTCATTGGATTTTAAATATTCCATATCCAATGAACTCCTCTCGATTTATGAATTTCTGCAGAAGCTGCTTCAGGATATAAATGTAAAAAAGGATGCATCTCTGATTCCGGAAGCAATGGAGCTTGTTGGAACCCTTAAAGAAGCATGGATTCAGGTTGATGAGGATCAAAAAAAGAAAAAAGCATCTTTACTGGAAGAGGAATAAATCATGATAAGATTTTCAGAGCAGGATTACAAAAAACTGGTGTCAATGCTTACCAATATAGAGGAGCTGACAAATAGTTTTTATTCTTTAACCTGCAAGCAAACTGAAATTCTTGAATTCGGAAGTGTGGAGCAACTTGATAAAAACATATCGGAGCGGCAGAGCATAATTGATAGTATTGATGCTATAAACAGGGAGGTTGGCAACCTTTTAAATACATACAAGCATATAGAGCTTGAAACTACGTCTGATGATCCTCAGATCAGGCAGTTGGCCCTGATAAGGGAGCGCATAAGAGAAAAGCTCAATCAGACTCGTGGGATAAATGAGAAAAATGAGAAAATGGCATATGAGAAAAGAGATGAACTGAGAGCGGAGGCCGCCCGGGTAAGCATGAGCCATAAAAGCATCCGGGCGTACAATCAGGATATGACGATTGCCGAACCTGTCTACTACGATAAAAAGGAATAGCAAAGTGAAGATTCGTAATGTAAACAGAACTGAATCCGGCGCAAATACTGCTCATGGAACAGGAGCCCTTGAAGGTTCTGCCATAAAATCGATTATCTTTAAGAAAACCTTGAGTGATATGTCAAGCCGGCAGCGGCAATCTCATATAAACTCCCTGATTAAGAAAATCGATGAGCAGGGAGAAAAGCTGGGGAACAAAGCAGATATAAGAGAGTTTGAAATGTACAGAAAGCTGATACGCAGTTTTATTGAGGAAGTGCTCAGCTTCGGGTATGAATACTCAAAGGAAAGTGCCTATGGATATCGGGGAAGACACCGCTTTTATGCTACCGTCAAAATAATTGACGAAAAGCTTGATGCTCTTGCCAAAGAGATTTTAAAAGAACAAAAGGATAATATAGCCATATTAAACAATATCGGAGAAATAAAAGGACTATTGCTTGATTTGCTGGTTTAGCAGGAAACAGGTATATAAAAACATAATAAATAGAAAAGAGTGATAGAATGCAGGAGCTTGTTTCTATGGATTTGACAAAAGAAGATGCAATGCGCGGGAAATATATGTGCTTCAAAATATGTGATAGTGACTTTGCCACTGAAATCAGCTTTGTAACTGAGATTATCGAGGTTCAGGACATTACGCCTGTTCCCAATACCGAACCCTATTTAAAGGGAATAACAAACCTGCGTGGAACCATTGTTCCGGTTATTGATATGCGTTTGCGCTTTGGATACGAGGAAATTGAATATACAAGCAGGACCTGTATCATAGTCCTCAATATGGATGGCAGCGACCATATAGGAATAATAGTTGACGAGGTACAGGAAGTTTTAGAGATTGAAGAGAAAAGTATTCAGCCTCCCCCGACCACCAAGGAGGATTCTGTAAAAGGCGGATTTGTAAAAGCCTTAGGATTAGCTAACGATGGGGTTAAGCAGATAATAGACATAAATAAAATTTTTGAGGTGGAAGAATAGGTGGTTTATATCGAGATTTTGGTTATTCCCGTTGTGAGAGGGATGAATGGCCATGAATATAGAAGATCGTGATTTTCATCGGCTCAGGGTATATGTTCAGGAGAATTATGGCATAAACCTTGAAAAAAAGCGGATTTTAGTTGAAGGTCGCCTGAGTAACACTGTAATTCAGGCCGGCTTTGATAATTTTGGGGATTATCTCGATGATGTTTTCATGGATAAAAGCGGGGAGAAAATTGATACCCTGATTACGAAGCTGACAACAAATTACACCTATTTTATGAGAGAGGAGATCCACTACAACTTTTTGATGAAAAACGCCCTGGCGGAATGGTCAAAGAAGATAAGGGACTACGATCTGAGAATTTGGAGTGCAGGATGCTCCTCCGGAGAAGAAGCATATACTATTGCAATGGTTATAAACGAATTTTTTTGGTCATCCAAGATGGCCTGGGATACAACGGTACTGGCAACTGATATATCGCCAAAAGTACTGGCCGCCGCGAAGGAAGGCGTTTATACTCATGATCAGTTAAATCGTCTGCCGAAGGGCTGGAAAGAGAAGTACTTTGCAGATATCGGTTCGGGTTTATGGAAGGTTAAGCCCGCATTGGCAAGGGAGGTTATATTTACCCGCTTTAACCTGATGGACAGCTTTAAAAAGTTCAGGAGGAAATTTCATATAATATTCTGTAGAAATGTTATGATATACTTTAATGAAAAGACCAAAATAGAACTGGCTGGAAAATTTCATGATATTTTAGAGCAGGGCGGTTATTTGTTTGTCGGGCTAAGTGAGACATTGTCCGGTCTGAACAGTGATCTGGTGCAAATATCTCCCTCTATCTACAGGAAAGTTTAATTTGAAGCAGAGTTTTACCTTGTGAGGTGCTATAATGGATTATAGTGTTGTGCTCAAAAAGCCGCAAAGCGGCGGCTTTTGTTTATCTGGCTCACTATGCCTATACTATTTGTATCGATTCGCACAGCGGAATGGATGGTCGTGATGCCGTTAAAGCAAAAATCACTAAGAGTTGTAATGGCTCAGACAGAGAAATACACATATCCCGCTCTGGCTGAGGCAATTGCCGCTGAACCGGGAATAGAGCTTATTGAAATAAAGGACACACTGGATAATATTTGGAGGAAGGTCATAACCCACTCGCCGGACATAACTATTTTTTATGCGCCGGTTTTTGAAAATGCGGAAAAACGCTGTGTAAATCATATTTTGCACGGCGTATATTCCAGTGTGCTGGTGCTGGCGGAGGACACTTATTTCTCCCATATACCCAGAGCTTCGAAGCTGGAAGTATTCGGACTTGTAAAGAACAAAACCGATAAGGCCTTTATAAAGAGGATAATAAACAGGGTTAAAGAAATAGGTCCCGTCGTGAAAGATAAAAACAGGCGGAACGCGCCCGGTGTGGAGGAAGCGGAAGGCCCGGATTTGGATGCCCGGCTTCAAAACCATATTATAGCTATTGGCGCGTCAACAGGCGGAACGGAAGCCATGGCAAAGCTGTTTAAAATGCTTCCTGAGGACATGCCCGGCATTGTGGTGGTCCAGCATATGCCTCCGGTATTCACCAGGATGTATGCCGAGCGGCTTGACAGGGAGCTCCCGTTTAGTGTGACGGAAGCTGCGGACAATATCCGGATAAAGCCTCGTACTATTCACATAGCGCCGGGGGACAGGCACCTGCTTGTCAAAAGGAACGGTCCGCATTATTATACCCATCTGGGAGGAACAGAAAAAATTAATGGACACTGTCCTTCGGTAGATGTCCTTTTCGAATCTGTTGCAAAGGCAGCGGGAAAAAACAGCACAGGAATTATTTTAACAGGTATGGGGGCGGACGGGGCCAGAGGCCTGCTGCGCATGAAAAAAAGCGGCGCGCACACCATTGGTCAGGATGAAGAGAGCAGCGTAGTATATGGAATGCCCAAGAAAGCATTCGACTATGGCGCAGTTATAAAACAGGTTTCTCTGGGTGAAATAGCCATGCATTTAATTGCGCACCTGAAGCAGATAAATGTCCTGTAAATTAGATTAAAAAACGGCCGTTTCATGGCTGTTTTTTAATCTTAACAGCAGAGGCTGAGCTTCTGGCAGAAGGGTTTATTGGGTCGGAAGCTTTTTTATGTCTCTTTTTAACGATTGAACCCAGGCCGGATATGGCAAGGGAGCCCAATACCGAGCCCAGGAAGTCAAATCCTATATCGGAAATCTGGCAGCTCCTTCCGGGAACAAAAAGCTGATGGACTTCATCGGATACCGCGTATAAGAGGCATATGCACGCAGAAATAAAAAAACGCTTTTTAAATGAGAGCTCATATTGGAAAAGCGCCGCAGTGCACAGCATGCCCAGTATCATGTATTCAAGTATATGTCCGGCTATTCTCACTGAAAACTGGAAAGCTGATACTATGCTCTCCTGCTCAGCTTCGTGCATAGCGTGGAAGCCACGTATAAAAACCCCGGCGACATGTCTGATAAGGCCGCCGCTGGTTTGGTCTGACTGGTCGGCTGACTGGGAGGAAAGGGCGAATATAACGGCCATCCAGACAACAACCATTGCCCATAGCACCAGCCTGATAATTTTCTTCTTATTCATAATATTCTTAGACCTCAATAATCTCGCGGCCGCCGCCGGTTATGCACAGTCCTCCCCGGTCGGTGACAATATAAGTGTCCTCAACTCCAACCATACCCACATTCTCAACCCCTGCCTTCGGTTCAAGAGCTATCACCATGTTTTCTTCCAAAGGGGTATTGAAGCCCCCTGCGATGACGGGAATTTCGTCTACATGCAGGCCTATCCCGTGCCCCAGGAATTTAGCCGTTCTGCCTTCGTATCCCATAAAAAAGGGCTTCATATCCTCGGGTATGGTTCTTACTATGCTTTCATATATATGAGCTGGCACTTCTCCCGGGCGCAGCAGCTCGGCAGCTCTTTTTTCCACGTCCAGGCAGAGTTGATGGGCTCTGACCGCCTCTGGGGACGGCTTTGCTCCAAACATATAGACCTGTGTTTTGTCGCTGTGATAGCCGTTTATACCAAAACCTATGTCCACGAAAACCAAATCTCCCACTCTCAGCAGCCTTTTCGGGTCCCCGCCCGCGGGCACCGCGGCGCTGTTCCCTCGGGCTCCGCCCGGCCCGTCAAAATTTGTTGGATATAATGAGTTTGTGCCAAAGGCGATCTGGCCTGTGCCAATCTCAGTTTGAAACCGGGAAAAACGCGTCAGGCCATGATAGCCCAGCTCAAACATGCAGCAAGTTAGCGCGCCGGTAAAGTCAGCTTCGCTCATGCCTTCTTTTAAGATTTGAGGGACAATATTAGTCAGGAGTTCATCAAGCATTTTCCCGGAAATCTGCATATAGTGCAGCTCATAGGGGGATTTGACGGCTCTGACCTGCTTTATCACATTGTCCAGAGCGCCAAGAGTACCAATCTCAAAAGCATTCCGAAGCCTTTCCACAATGGAATATGGAAGAAGCTCCGCCTCAATATATGTGTTTCCCAGAGACCGCCCTTCCCTTTGAGCAACATCCCTGTAGCTTCTCATGGGGTATACACAGGAAAGAGGTGTCTCGTCAAGAGCTCTCTGGAGACTGCGCTTTATGTTGTATGAAAAGCTGCCGTCCTTTCTTATAATCAGCAGCGCGTCCTGCACTGTGCCCGTGAGATAATATTGATTGACCTTTCCAACAATAAGTGCGGTATCCCAATCCGGAAAGGTGTCGTTCATAGCTCGGATAAAATTTGTTCTTCTGCTGTTCAGCTCGGTTATTGTCAGCTTCAAGGGGTCACCTCAATATGTTTATTCGGCATTTGCCGGATACGAGAATTAAATCACACAGCAATGGGGGCTGTCAAGTTATGGGTAAAACACATAGGGGGAAGATACTCCTGTGCATATCTTCCCCTTGGACTTAACTATTGCTGTCATTTTTGATTTACACGGCGCTTAAGAGCGCTAAACTATCAGGTCATTGACCAGCTTGGCGTATTCGGCGGGATCGGGGATCTCCATTCCGGCAATCAGCAGTGACTGGAAGTATAAAAGCTTTGCATACTTGGAAGCCTTATCCTTATCGGTTTCCCAGGCGTTTTTCAGGGCATCAAAGGTTCTGTGGTCAGCATTGAGCTCAAGAACCCGCTCCGCCTTCAGCTTTTCATTTGCGTCACCGGGCAGGGAATTGAAATACTTCTCCATTTCAAGGGAGATTGCGCCCTGTGTGGTCAGGCATACGGGATGGCTTTTGAGCTTATTTGACAACTTGACCGCGGCCACGCTTCCTCCAAGACTGTCTTTTACGAAGTCCAACAGCTTTTTATGCTCCTTTTCCTGCTTTTTAAGCCCATCCCTGCTCTCCTGGTCCTCAATGCCAAGGTCATCCGCGTTAACGGATTTAAAGGGTTTCTCTTCAAAGGTGCCCAGCATATTCACAACAAATTCATCCGGCTCGTCGGTGAGATATAAAATACTGTAGCCCTTTTCCCTTACTGGCTCCGCCTGGGGGAGATTGTCCAGACGGCTGATGCTGTCACCGCAGGCAAAATATATATACTTTTGGTCCTCGGGCATATTTGAGACGTATTCACTGAGGGGTATGGCTTTCTTATCATTAGAGGAATAGAATATCAGCAGATCCTGCAGAAGCTCTCTTTTCATTCCATAATCGCCCAGAATACCGTATTTGAGCTGCAAACCGAAGTTTTTGAAAAACTCTCCGTAGAGCTCCGGATCTTCGGTCATGAGTTTCTTCAGCTCGCTCTTAACCCTCTTTTCCAGATTCCTGGCTATTACCTTGAGCTGCCTGTCATGCTGAAGCATCTCTCTGGATATATTGAGTGACAGGTCCTGGGAATCCACTATCCCGCGGACAAACCGGAAGCACTCGGGAAGCAGGTCGGTGCATCTCTCCATAATCAGAACTCCGCTTGCATATAGCTGCAGACCTGCCTCATAATCCTTTGTATAGTAGTTATAAGGAGCTTTTTTGGGGATAAAAAGAATGGCCTTATAGCTTACCAATCCCTCGGCGCTGATACGAATGATTCTCACCGGGTCCTCGGTGTCATAGTATGTGTCTTTATAAAACTTTGCACATTCCTCATCGCTGACCTCGCTCTTGCTGCGCTGCCAGATGGGGATCATGCTGTTAATCGTCTCTTCTTCGGTGTATGTTTCATATTTTGTCTTTTTGTTTCCGTCTTTATCGGTTTCTTCTGTCTCCACAGCCCGGCTTTTTTCGATTTCCATCTTTATTGGATAGCGTATATAGTCCGAGTATTTTTTTATCAGCTGACGGAGCCTGTAGGTCTCCAGGAATTCACTGTAGTTTTCATCCTCGGTGTCGGGCTTTATATGCATAATAATATCGGTTCCGACAGTTTCCTTTTCGCAGGGAGTTACCGTATATCCGTCTATGCCGGAGGAGCTCCATACGGCAGCCTGGTCATGACCGTAGGCCTTTGAAACCACCTCCACCTTATCGGAAACCATGAAGGCTGAGTAGAAACCCACGCCGAACTGGCCGATAATGTTGATATCTTCCTCGGCTCTTTTTTCTTCATCGGTTTCGTTTTTAAATTTAAGTGAGCCGCTGTTGGCTATAACGCCCAGGTTTTTTTCCAACTCTTCCGGAGTCATTCCGATACCGTTATCCGAAACGGTGATTGTGCGGGCCTGCTTGTCCACTGTAATTTTAATTTCAAAATCACTGCGGTTCATGCCAACCTTATCCTCCGTAAGGGCCAGATAGCATAGCTTATCGATAGCGTCGCTGGCATTTGATATTATTTCTCTGAGAAATATCTCCTTGTGAGTATAAATGGAGTTTATCATAAGCTCCAAAAGCCGTTTTGATTCAGTTTTAAACTGTTTCTTTCGTTTCGTTGCCAAGATATCGACCTCCAAAGAAATATATATTCTATCATATATTTTCAGCCGCAGAAAAATTATAGCACAAAAGCTATGATTTTCAACGGCTCCGTTTCCCTTAAAAAACCGAAGAAAAGAGGAAATAGTATGATATCATAGTCTGGTGTTATGTCTAAATAATGTCAATGAACAAATGCGTTTTGCAAAACTTTTTGACGGGCAAAACAAACCTGTTTTGCCCCGTTTCAAATACATTGATTGACTGTCTATGCGCAAGTTTTTGCCGATTACGGCAAAAAACCTTGCACACAGGCATCAAATAACGTTAAGTGGGGCTTGAAGAGTATGCGTATTATGGCAGTGGATTACGGAGATGCCAGAACGGGAGTTGCCATTTCGGACCCTGACGGCATCTTAGCCGGAGAGGCTTTTGTAATCAAGGAATGGAACACCGGCAGGCTTGCGAAAAAGCTCAATGACATTGCAAAGCAGAGGTCTGTTGAGCTGGTTGTATTGGGGCTTCCCGTCAATATGGACGGCAGCCTGGGGCCGAGAGCGGAGAAAAGCGAGGAGCTGTCAAAAATCCTCAAGGAACGCTTTGGGCTGGACGTGGTATTTGTAGATGAGAGACGCACAACCTATGAATCACACAGGATATTGTCCGAGGCGGGGCGCCGTGGAAAAAAGAGAAAGGAGAGGGTAGACGCCGTTGCCGCCTCTCTAATTCTTGAAACGTATTTAAATGGCATCAGGAGAAATAAGAAACCGGGGGATGAATAGCAAGTGGCGGATACTCCGATGGCTTTTTGTTATCTTGCCGTCATTTCACGGTATTTATCGGCATCTATAACATTGCCCACTGCCGATAAGGAAAGGTCTGAATTCTTAAAAACGGAGCGGGCAAGGCTTAGGATATCTTCGCGGGTTATCCGGTTATAGGAGTTAATTATATCCTCGGTAGAGGGCACCTTGCCAAGGCAAAGCTCGCTTTTACCCAGCCTGTGCATACGGGCGCTGGTTGATTCCAGGCCCATTATCACATTTGCCTTTATCTGCTCCCTTGCCCGGTCAAGCTCCTCCTGGGTAACACCATGGTTGCATAATTTGTCTATTTCATTTAATATCGCTACAATCGATTTCTCCTCGGCTTCCTGGCTGTGGGCGGTGCTGATTCCGACAATGCCGGTATCATTATAAGCCGCCACGAAGGAAAATATAGAATAGCACAATCCGAGCCGCTCTCTCAGCGACTGGAAGAGCCGGGAGGACATGCCGCCTCCCAGTATGCTGCTCATAAGCTGGAAAGCGTAACGATTTTCATCCAGGAAGGAGCAGCCCGGGAAAGCAAGACAGAGATGGTTTTGCTCTATGGGTTTTTGCTTTACCGTGAAGGAAGGCTTGTATTTTGGTGCCCTGGGCTTCTTCCCTTTGCCCGGTCTTAAATCTGAGAAGCGCTCCTTTAAGTATTTAAGGCAATTGTCGGGAATGCTGCCGGTAAGGGCGATAACAACATCCCCTGCCAGATAATGCTCATGCATATAGTTTTTCAGGAATTCCCCAGTCATACGTCTAAGGGTAGAGGGAGTGCCCAAAACGGGACGGCTTAAGGAATTGCCCTTATATATTGCCGCGAACAGCCGTTCCGATACCAGATCCTCGGGAGTGTCTTCATACATATCGATTTCCTCCAGTATGACACTCCGCTCTGAAACAACATCCTGTTCAGAAAACAGGGCATTGAAGAACATATCGCTCAGAACATCCAGAAGGAGCTCCAGATGAGTGTCCAGAACTCTCCCGTAAAAGCAGGTCTGCTCCTTGGAGGTGAAAGCATTGGTCTGGCCGCCAATGGCGTCCATAAGTTCGGCTATTTCGGCAGCGGTTCGCTTACCTGTGCCCTTGAAAACCATATGCTCAATAAAATGCGCGGCGCCGCATTCATGGGATTTTTCATTTCTGGAGCCGGTGCCGACCCATATGCCCGCGCACGCGGAGCGGACATATGGGATTCTTTCTATTAGTATTCGCACACCGTTATCAAGAGTTATTTTTTCATAACTTTCGGTCATATGCTAACTTGGGCCCTTACCGGGCCTTTATCCTTATCCTTTTATTTTTTTCTGAGAATTAAGACGGGAATATGCAGCGGATTAAAAATCCTCGGAAAGCCGTTTACTCCTGAAAGGCCCCTGGATACTAACATATCCGAACCTCCTTCACTGTAGACGCCCTCGGTGTATTCAGGGAAAAAGTCCCCGCCCGGGGAGAGCAGGCCTCCAATAAAGGGAAGGCGAATCAATCCGCCGTGGTGGTGGCCGCTGAGAACTGTGTTGAAACCCAGGTTGGCATATTGGGAAAACCGATACGGCCTGTGGGCAAGCAGCAGCATATAGGCATCTCCCTCGGAGGCTCTGATTTCCTCCATAAGCTCATGGGGCTTTTTCATGTCGGCAGGGCCGTTTTCATCGTCAACACCCGCCAGAATTATATACTCTGTGCCGACTGTGAGGCGTGTATATTGGTTCCTCAGAGCCGTAACGCCAATATCGGACATCATATCAAAAAGGCGATAAACGTCCCTTGTAGCCCACTCATGATTTCCCGTAATGAAATATACAGGCGAGATTTCAAGCAACCTTTTCAGCTGCGGAACAACAATGTCCACATCCCCGTCGTGTCCGATTAAGTCCCCCGTAATGACTATTATGTGAGGCTTTGCTTTTTCTACGGCGGAATACAGGCGATCGGAATCCTTTCCGAATATATTCGCGTGCATATCAGAAAGATGGGCGATTCTAAACCCGTCGAAGGATACGGGGAGATTGTCATAATACAGCTCAAAATACTCTGTTTCTATTCTTGTATTACTGTCATATATGGAAACCAGCAGTACTGCCAAAAGCAGTATGGTCACGATGAACAGGCGAAGAATTCTATGTTTTTTTCGGGTTTTAGTCATTATAAAATACCTTGGTGATTTTTTGCACGCGGATTTGGCTTTTTTGGCAGCCTTGGTATCGTTATGCTTCCTTATCCCGCAGATATATGTGCTTTATGTTGACATCAGCCGTCTGGCGTACGTCAACCTCAAAGCGGTTGAGCGAGCGAATCATCGGAGTGAGCTTTGAAAAGCCAAAATTTCGGGGGTCAAAATCAGGCTGTTTTTTTAAAAGCAGGTTTCCCAGCTCACCCATGAAAGCATAGCCATCCTCGTCTGCGATATCGGCCACGGAATCTGCAATCAGCTCAACGATACTATCCGGAACCCGGCAGGTGCCGTTTGACGGCGGGGAATCATTATGAGCAGTGGCGCCTGATTCGGTATGGGCAGTATCATGAGATTTCTTCGAGGCCGGCTTTTTGTGGCTGCTTTTGGAGGGATAAGACGGACCGGTCTTATCGTTTTTTGAAGCCGACTTCACGGCTGCCTTTTCCCTTGCAGCGGAGCGTATGACCTCGATATAGATAAACTTATCGCAGGCGACAATAAAAGGACTTGGAGTCTTTTTTTCGCCTATTCCAATGACCTTCATGCCCGCTTCCCTCAGCCTTATGGCAAGACGGGTAAAATCACTGTCACTGGAAACGATACAGAAGCCGTCTGTTTGGCCGGAATAAAGTATATCCATTGCATCGATAATCATAGCCGAATCCGTGGAGTTTTTGCCGACAGTATAGCTGTATTGCTGTATTGGGGTTATAGCGTGTTCAAGGAGCAGGCTCTTCCAACCGCCGATATTCGGGGACGTCCAGTCGCCGTATATGCGCTTGATTGTAGGCGTGCCGTAAACCGCTATTTCCGCCATTATGGCCTTTATACTGTCTTTAGGTACATTATCTGCATCAATGAGCACAGCCAACCGCAGGTCCTTTGTATCCTTTGTGTTAAGCATTTATTCGCCTCCTTTCCTGCAACTTATTTCGTACCATATAAGGTACTTTAAAAAATATCATAACATAATTTTCAGGGTAATGCTACGGCATAGTTTCCAAACCTGTGTATAATTCTCAATTTGTCCGGTCCCGCTTCCGTTGCGGGAATTATATAAGCGTAATTCCCTTCCGGAACATCTCCCCCAAAGCGATACTTGTCAAAAGAGGAGACAGGGCGGAAAGGGGCTTCGGGATCGGTGTACTCAACGCTGTGGATAAATTCACCGGGCGGTATACGGTTGTAAAACAGCACATATATATAAGGCGAATTCACCTCTCCTGTTATCCATATGCCCTCAGTATCAAGACCCTCAGCATATTTGATTGCCTCGCCGAGACCTTCAAAGAAATGAGGGGAGAGAGTTTTCTGGTAGCCGGTAAAGTAATTATAGGCAAAAAGTGAGCAAAGTAAAGCAATCACACAAAGGAAAGCATATATGCCGTTTCGTCCCAGAGCGGCTGCAATAAGCCATATCCCCAGGGCCTGAAAATATATTATCGGCAAAAAGGCCATGTTGACCCGGTTTATATTTACGTCAATAAGGCCGGCGGCGATGAAGGCGGAGACAACGGCAAATAATATAAGGCTTTCGGATTTGTTGCCCTTTTTACGTGCCATGCTGTGAATACATGAGAAAAGACCAATGGCAGAGGGAATAAGCCCGGCTATGCCATAGAAAAGGCCGAAGCCGGGTACGGAGTTCCATGGCAGACCGTCATCCTGAGTCCACAGCAGCTTTAAAAATCTACTCTGATTTTTTATAATTTGGCCAAATCCGTATTTGCCGAAAACCGTTGTAGAGGCCTGCCTTGTCTGGGTCAGCTCCGGAAGGGTCAGTCCTAAAAAGCTCCGCTCACCCAGTTCCAGGATGTTTATCAGGTTGCACAGGGTGATTGGCAGAGCGACCACCAGAAACACAGCCAGGGAGCATAAAAAAGATTTGGTTCTTAATTCCCTGCAGATTATAAAATATACAAAGCTCAGGATAAAGAAAAAAGGCAGGAATATAAAGGCGGTCCCGTAGGCATACAGGCTCAGGGCGAAAGCAAGGGCGGACAGCGGCATATATGCAGGCTTCTCCCTGGACATAATTAAAAAATATATGCCCAGTAAAAGAAAAAAGGGTAGAAGATTGCTCTCCAGC
The DNA here is from genome assembly GCA_012520295.1 of Clostridiales bacterium. Taxonomy (GTDB): domain Bacteria; phylum Bacillota; class Clostridia; order Oscillospirales; family Oscillospiraceae; genus JAAYOP01. Next base: position 32,640 of record JAAYOP010000058.1, read on the forward strand.
GCCCAGCGGCTGATCATAATATGCCATGGATTGAAAGCCAGAACGACCAGTGCCGTCAGGCCGAAGCCGGTACCGCGGATTTTTTTCGCCAGAAGGTAGAAAACCGGAAGGGTGGCACTGCCGGCTAGAGCGGAAAGGAGTCTAACGGAAAACTCACTCAAGCCGAACAGCACTATGAAGGGCATGGAGAGATAGGAATACAGCACATTCTGCCCGCTTCCCCAGGAGACAAACAGGACCGGCATACTGTTGCCGTTCCTGTCCATGCCGTAGTTAAGAAGCGCCCAGGCCTCATATCCGGCGGAAGCCTCGTCCTGATTGAAGCCAACGGGGCAGCTTCCGATATAAAGCAGCCGCAAAAGCGCCCCCATGAGAATAATCAACAGGGCGATAAGGGTCTCTTTGCTGCGTATTTTGCTGCCGATACCGGAAAACCGTTCGATACGGTCCACCTCCAATGATATATAGTTGCTGGGGAAAGAAATCAGTAGTTGGCGATATGACAGTAGCTGAAAAGAGGGATTAGTTATCGGTAGACGGGGGCTTGTGATAGTTATCAGGGAATAGGAATTAG
>JAAYOP010000059.1 GCA_012520295.1 Clostridiales bacterium
CCGGATTCCTTCGCGTCCTGTATAACACGTTTTATAGGTGCGGATTCCGGACCCACAATCGCTATTATTCTGCTCGCGAACACCATGTTTCCAAAGCCTATGTTTATCAGTTTCATTCTTATATCCTTTCTTATGCGCATGCACATTGAAAAATGGCATCAGGGTTGCTGTTTCCTATTCGATGTTCTGAGCCTGTTCTCTGATTTTTTCTATTTCGGCTTTTAAGTCAACAACCATATGTGTTATATCCAAATCACAGCATTTTGAACCAATCGTATTTGCTTCCCGGTTTAATTCCTGAACTATGAAATCAAGCTTTCTCCCAACACCCCGGCCTGTCTCAAGAAGAGCTCTGATTTGCGCAACATGGCTTGAGAGCCTTACAAGTTCTTCGCTTACTGCAACCTTGTCTGCAAAAATAGCCGCCTCGGTTAAAATGCGTGCTTCATCTATTGGGACAGACACAAGCATTTCGGCTATGCGCCTTTCCAGCTTTTGTCTGTATTCCCTGACACTTTCAGGAGAGCGCTTTTCGATTTCATTGATTAGCCTGTCTATCTCATCCAGCCTGGAGATAATAAAACTGCGCAGCTTCTCCCCTTCCTTTCTCCGCATGGCATTAAAGCCCTCCAGGGCTTGTCCCAGTATAGCCTTTAATTCCCGGAGAAACAAATCCGCATCTACTTCCTTCTTCTCCACTACAAAAACGTCCTGCAACCTGCTAAGGGCCGTGATTCCCACATCGTTTTCAACGCCGAATTTCTCGCTAACCATTTTAAATGCTTCAATATACGCCTGCGCCAAAGGCTCATTGAGCTTTATGGTTACATCATCTGCCATAAAACTGTCAATATTTACGTATACATCAACTTTCCCTCTTAATACGCAGCTTTGAATCTGAGACTTTATCTGCTCCTCGGCAAAAGCATACAGTCTTGGTATCTTTACAGAGCAATCCAAAAAACGGCTGTTTACGCTGCGTAATTCAACGCTGACCTCCAGTTTATCAATAGTGCCCTTTGCACTTCCATACCCCGTCATACTGCTTATCATCACTTCTCTACCTCCATTCATTTTTCAAATGCTAAAGCCAATGGAGGTATGCGCCGTTGCACTTAAGCTTTTTAATCAAGCCAGCCTCCATTTCACCCCAAAGCGGTGATTCAAAAGCATGAATACATCTTCCCAATTAATCATTTCCGTCTTTTAAACCTGTAAATATAAAAGGCAGTTAGCTTTGAAAATCCGATGTCATAAACTATAAATGCCAGATTCGCCGCGGCATAGATAAGCAGCACCGCAATATCAGGAATTGTCACGGCGACAAGAAACCCCGCTCTGTACAGCATCAGAGCCGCTGTCAGAGATATATTAAACAGGATAAGCTTTAGTATCCATTCCAAATATATCGGTCTTAGCCGCTCTATAAAACCTTTCAAAATCGGGTAATAGCCAAAAAACAGGCAGTATACCAACACATTCCCCCTTAAAGGTGAAATTATGAAGCCCAGCACCGAGGTGGCGATAAAAACTGTGATACCGGCGGCAACACCGCTCTCAATTATGGCTGCCGCGGTGACAAGTCCGGATATGGCAACCAATGCAAGTCTCATGGTGGGCACAACTGCCGACAATACAAGAAAAACCAAAGCCAGGGCTGTCAGCATGGCTGTTGTTGTCAAACGTCTTACCTTCTTATCCATATCAACAGCAGGTTATCAGATCTCCACCCATACATTCACAGCAGCAGTCTGCGGCTATGAGTGTGGAGCAGCAGTTACACGCATCCATATTGGAAGCTCCCTGATATCGGGCAGGTCTGTAGAAGTTTCCCCCTCTTTGCATAAATTGCAGAGCCTGGCGATACTCAAGGTTTCCCGGCTCCATTGAAACGGCTGTTTGGTAATGGCGCATGGCATCGTCAAGCCACCCGCGCCTGTAACACACGCTTCCCATCAAGAAATGCCACTCTGCGTTACGGTTTGCCATATTTTTCAGCATATTTTCAGCCAAATATATATTTCCTGAATTTATAGCCGCTCTTATCTCTGCGAAAGGTCCGGTTTGGGAGCCGGAGCTGCCATGTCCGCCGCCTCCGCTGCTGCCGTACCGGCTTCCGGAGGAGGAGCCGCCTTCTCTGGCCTTCATAATGGCATCATATGCCTCGTTTATTTCCTTCATCTTTTCCTGAGCTAGCTCTGACAGGGGATTGTTCTGATAGCTATCCGGATGGTATTTTCTTGCCAGTTCTCTGTATGCTTTTTTTATTTCTTCGTCACTTGCGTTTGGCGATACGCCGAGAACGCTGTAGGGGTCTTTCATCCTTTTCTCCTTATAGCTTTTGTAGTATTACCTGGGAAGGCGTTCCTTAACGGTTCTCCATTTCCCGCTGAAAACCAACTCAATTGTGTTTGGTATACCAAGGTAGAGGATATTTGAAATTATATCCGTATAAGCGGTCCCGTCAAGGAGTTCAAAATCCGCGGCAGCTATGTTTGCCGAATGATGCAGCGTTATCTTCAAATGTTCCTTTAGCTCATCGTCCATTACTCCGGAAGTCAGATTGTATCTCTTTATTATCGGATTGTACCTCCCGGCCGCAAAATCCTCTTGAATATCGTCCACAGCATCAAGAATATATATAATCCTTCCAATATGATAAAGTAATTTTCCGATGATAAGTCTTCGCTTCTCATTTGTAATAACTTGTGCCGCAGCCTCCAGGATGAGGGCAAATTTATCTGCCGCCCCATCAATGGATTGTTCCTCAGATTGCTCATATTCCTGAAGCTCTTTCAGCTTACCTTGCACCTGGGAGGCAAATTCCCTGTGTCGTGAGACTGCCTTTTTGTATTTACCTCTGACCATGACACTGAGCGGCCATATGTAGGCTTTTTTTAAAATCCCCTCATCCTCAAGGGAATCCATCAGCTTCCAGTATGCAAGAATGATACTGTAATCGGCGGCTATTTCGCTTACCCGGCTGGTCTCGCAGACGCACTTTTTCCGAAAGGGTGACGCAGAGCACCTGCGGTAGCTTAGGGAAGGTTTGTAATCCTCATCCGCCAACAACATGGCAAGGAACGTAAAATCGTAATTGACAAAAAATCTGCATAAAAAGCCATATCTTTTTCTCAGGGTATGGCATAGACCGCAATAGACCGCGGAAAACTGCTCATATTCTTTTATTTTTAACTCGCCTTTTAAAGGGCGTATATAACCATACATTTCTTTTTTCAGGGAGCAAATGAGACTATTTCAAAGTCCAGCTTCCTGTCCCGTCTGATGAATTTATTTATAAGGTATACCGCAAGGCAACCAACAATAAAAGCTCCCGTACTGATTAAAATACAAACACTCTCCATTGCATTGAGCAGGGTGGCAAGGAAATACGCAGCCAGAAAGAATGCCAAAGGTAATATATACACCAGCGCCGCAATGGAAAAAAACTTCAGTCCGGAGCTTTCTATTATAACCCTGTCTCCCGGCAAGGCACTGATTTTATTGACAGCCGTTACATTCAAAACGCGCTTCCGAGAGCATCCGGCCGCGCAGGTGGCACAACTGTCCCCGCAGGCCGATGCCCGCTCCACCGAAACCTCGGCAAGCCCATCGTTTATTATCCTCTTTACTATCGCTGTCTGTGTCAAGAATATACCACCTGTGAAATGCTAGCCCCCATCTTTTGAGAGGGATATAATCAGTTTACTGTAGTTTTTAATCACGCCTACATTTTCATATCCGTCCACATAGACTGTGGGCAGAAAAGCCTTCATACCCGTCACCTGCTCAATATCGGACAGGTCGCAGACAATTCTGATATTATGGGATCCTACCTGCGCAACCTCATCGGCGGGTCCCCGTATAGTTATTTCCAGGGGTTTTTGAGTTGCAATCGATGCGGTATAGCCCGCCGGAACATTTATTACCTCAAAGTTTGAGCTGCTGAGCTTTTTTATGACAAGCCCGAGTATTTCCACCGATACATTCGCATATAATTCACCGGAAAGATTGGTAACTCCGTTTGGAACCGGTATTGGTATGGATTCTATAAATGTACTGCTTATTTCGGCAAGATCTATGGTTCTGAGAGAAATGCGATTGATCCCCTTCAGAAGATCCGGGTCACCGGCCAGAGATATACTGCCGGGGTCCACCACTATCTTGGCGTTTTTCTCCTCCGCGCCTCCGCCCGGCACCACATCCACAGTTAAAGCCACATCCTTAACCTGAAGAATCGGCAGCTTAACCTCCACGGTTTGAATATCGGAAATGATTCTATCGGAAGATATTACACTCCCCTTCTCGTCTTTCAAAACATATTCCAGCTCTTCAACTATTGTTTCCTTAAGGTTTTCTCTTTTTAACGTTACTTCAGCATTGGAAATTTTAGAGACAATCCCTTCAGGCCCACTTACATTGACAGCAGAGGGATTGAAGACAAAATCATCAGCTATATAGCCCTCGGCGACACTCCCTTTAAGGATTGCAGTCACAGGGATTGATTTTTCCATCCTCTTGTCTAAGCTGATACTTATATACTGTGGATATCTTTCGGTTATTATTACATCCTTATCAAGCTTTCCTTCAGGCAGCTCCACTTCGTATATTCTGCTTATCACGGTAGGCGTTCTTACATCTGTCAGGTCAACCGTTACCTTAATATTCGACTTGTCATATTTGGATACGATATTCCTTCGCCCATAGAATGTGATATCAACGGCCTGCTCACCACCTTCGCTTATAAGAAGGCCCCTGTCTGCAAGGATATCATCTTTCCCCACGAATTCCACAGGTATCCCGGTAACGGTTTTCGTTATCTCCTTGTTCTCCACGTTAATGACATACATCCAAAGCAAAGAAGATATAATAATGGAAATAACGACATAGAATATCTTGCTGTTAGCTATTCTTGTTATGGTCTTTTTTATCATTATTCTTCACCTTGGATATTCTTTCAAATATGTTTTTTCCTCTTCTGTCGCTATCATCCGTAAGCAGCTCTTTTCTAAGAAGTTTTCCCAAAGTATCTGGTGCAAGATGCCGTTTGAGCATTCCGTCAACCGCGACGGATATTGAGCCTGTTTCCTCCGATACCACCACAACAACCGCATCGGAGGTCTCGCTCAATCCTATACCGGCTTTATGCCTCATTCCAAGAGCCCTGCTAAGATTGGGATTGTTGGATAAAGGCAACATGCATCCGGCGGCGGTTATTTTCCCGTCTCGTATTATGACAGCACCGTCATGGAGGGGGGTATTTGGAAAGAAGATGGTCACAAGCAACTCCGCCAAAGTGTTTGCATTTAAAATGCTACCGGTTTTCACCGGGTCATCAAGCTTTATATCACGCTCAAATGCTATCAGGGCACCGGTTCTTGATTTTGAGAGCTCTATACAGGCCGAAACCGATTGATCTATTGCAGTTTCCAATTCCTTGACATTGACGTTCCTGCCAAACAGCTGAGTAATATTGCTGCTTCCGACTCTTTCCAGCATTCGCCTGAGCTCCGGTTGGAATAAAATTATTATCGCTATAAAACCAAGCTCAATGGTATTTCCCATTAAGAACTCTACCACGTTCAAATCTAGGAGCGTAGACAGCCACAAAACAGCAAGCAGGAAAATAATACCCCTTATAACCTTGGCAAGACCCGTTTTTGCTACAAAGGATATTATTTTATATATAATCAAGGCCACAACAGCAATATCCAATATGTCGTTGGGTCTTATTGTCTGCACGATATTCCACACAAAGGCAGCGGCATCACCGATGAATTTCATTTACCCAGTTGCTCCCATCATCTTCATCATCTATATCCCTATATATAGATATACATTTTTGATTATATAATAAAATGGCAGTGTTGACAACAATCGTTCATAAAATATTTAAAATATAATCTTACCACTGTTTAAACCCCGCTTCCTCATATACCCATGTTTTTGCTTTTATGGCCAAGGCGTTTATTTAATGCCTGTTTGCAACGCTTTTAAATTGCGGCGCGGGTCTGCATATCCATTCAGGCGGTCACTCAATGTATCTGAAACGGGCAAAACAGGCCTGTTTTGCCCGTTTGAAAAACCCTTTCGTTCAGTGGGCGTTATTTATAGAGTTATACTTATTTTGATATTCTTTTCTGCCTTTCTTTTTTTCTATAATATCCCTGACCGCCGCGGCAAACGCCCTTACCTCATCCCGGGTGTTGAACGCGGAAAAGCTGGCTCTTATAGTGCCCGTTTCAATAGTCCCGGCAGTCTCATGGGCAAGGGGGGCGCAATGCAGTCCTGCTCTCACAGCAATGCCCCTTTTTGACAGCTCCTCTGCCGCCACCTCACATAACATGTCATCAATCAGGAAAGAGAGCACGCCGCTCTGACAGCCTGGCCTGTCGGATATGTAAACGGATACACCGGGTATTTCCGCCAGAAGCCTTCCAGCATAAGTAACAAGCCTGGTTTCATGTTCAAAAATCTTCCTCTGCCCTTTTTCCTTTATGAACCTTACTCCCTCAAGAAGCCCTGCTATGCCCGGCATATTATGAGTGCCCGCCTCAAGTCTGTCCGGCAAGAAATCAGGCATTGTTTTCCCTCTTGAATTGCTGCCGCTGCCCCCCTCCATTAAGGTTTTTATGCTCAAATGGTCCAATTCGCCGGCTATCAGTATCCCCGTACCCTGGGGCCCGTATAATCCCTTATGCCCTGACATGGCCACAAAGGCAGCTCCCAGCCTGACCATATCAATATCTATGTGCCCTGCGGACTGGGACGCGTCAACAATAAAGGGTATTCCCCGGGCTTTGCAGAGTTCGGCAATTTCATCCACCGGCAAAATGTACCCAAAAACATTGGATATCTGGTTTACGACAACAAGAGATGTATCCCAGGTCATAGCGTCGTTAAAAGCCTCAATACATTGGTAAGGGCGAAACAGTGGTGAGGCCGCAACCGCAATCTCGGCCCCCATGGCAACCAGAGGCCTGTATACGGAATTATGCTCATATCCTGAAATAACAACCCTGTCTCCTGCTTTCACAAGAGCCTTTATCGCGATATTGAGCGCGTGGGTGGCGTTCATACAGAAAACAATATTATCAGGCTCTTTCACATTGAAGAGCTCCCCTATGGCTTCTCTTGTTTTAAAAGCCGTCTCGGCTCCTTTTTTAGCGAAGCTATGTCCTCCTCTCCCCGGTGAGGCCAGCCCGTAAATAGCCCTTCTTACGGCATTCCCGACAGCGGCCGGCTTTTGCAGGGTTGTGGCGGCATTGTCTAAATATATCAAAGCCTCACCTCGCTGCTTTTCCCGTCACTGTCCAGCATATATATTTTACCGTGTCCCATATTGGCGTTGTTGAGCGCAATGAGCGCGTCTGAAAGGCGCTTTTCGGATACCTTTACACAGTACATACAGCCCTCACCGGAAATCTCCATGGGAGGTCTCATTACATAAGCGCTTATACCTGCTCTTTCAAGTACTTTTGCGGTTCTCTGGGCGTATGTAAGGGAGCGGCATATTATTAAGTATTGGATCACCTGATTATCACCCCGTTGCATTTTATCTTCTGACATAAAAAGCAGCCGATGGGCTGCCTTATAAGCCTTCAGACCATATTATGCACAGCGGTATAATGTAGTTAACGGTTACATTCCCTGTCAAAAGCAAGTATCCGGCTTCATCGCGCCGGATACTTGCTTTTAACTATATTCACTGCAAAATCGCTCTGTTTTCTTCCTGACCCGAAGTCTCAGGGACAACGGCAGGACTTTTTGCACAATCCTTGCTGATTGGCGTTATTGCCTTCATGTCAAGGGCAAAATCCAAAATGTTGTCAATATGATCCGTTGTGACAAAGTTGAGAGCGTTTCTTACCAGGGGATCAATTTCCTCCAAATCACTTTCGTTTTCCTTTGGAATTATAACGGTTTTTATACCTGAACGCAAAGCTGCCATGGTCTTTTCCTTAAGACCGCCGATGGGCAGAATGCGGCCTCTGAGGGTTATTTCTCCCGTCATGGCTATATCACTTCGCACCGGAGCCCCCGTCAGCGCGGATATAACAGCGAGAGTTACCGTTATACCTGCGGAAGGCCCGTCCTTCGGCACCGCTCCCTCGGGGAAATGAATATGAATATCTTTTTTCTTATAAAACTCCGGATCAATGTTCAGTTGCCTGGCCCTGCTCCGTATATATGAAATACCGGCTCTTGCAGATTCCTTCATAACATCGCCCAGGTTTCCGGTCAGCTCAAGCTTTCCGCTGCCATCCATTACATTGACCTCAACATCCAAAACCTCTCCACCCACACTGGTCCAGGCAAGGCCTCTGACAAGACCCACTTCATCGGTTTTTCTGACACCTTCGTTTTTGTACTTTTTGGGTCCCAGGAACTCTTCAAGCATTGTGGACCTGACAGTTAAGCTCTTTCTGTCCTCCTCAACAAATTTGAGGACGGCTTTTCGACATATATTGGCCAGCTCCCGCTCCAGCGTCCGAACACCGGATTCTTTTGTATATCCGGAAATTACTTCTCTTATGACAGTGTCGCTTATCTTCAGCTGGTTACTTTTCAGTCCGTGCTTCTTTCTCTGTTTTGGCAGCAGGTGCTTTTTCGCTATTTGAACCTTTTCCTCGTCGGTATAGCTGGTCAGCTCAATAACTTCCATTCTGTCCAGCAGGGGACGGGGAATCGTTGATTTTGTATTTGCGGTTGTAATAAAAATTGTGTCCGATAAATCAAAGGGCAATTCCAGGTAGTGGTCCCTGAAGGTTGAATTCTGTTCCGGATCCAGGGCTTCAAGGAGCGCAGCTGCCGGGTCTCCCCTGTAGTCGCTTCCCAGTTTATCTATCTCATCGAGCAGAAGCAACGGGTTTCTTGAGCCCGCCTGGGCTACTGCTGTAATAATCCTTCCCGGCATGGCGCCTACATATGTTTTTCTGTGACCTCTAATCTCCGCTTCGTCATGCACGCCTCCAAGGGATATCCTGGCCATCTTTCTTCCCAGTGCCTTTGCTATGCTCATCCCAATTGAGGTTTTACCGGTTCCGGGCGGGCCAATAAGACAAAGAATTCCTCCCTTTGTCTCGGGGGCATACTGCCTGACGGCAACGAACTCCACTATTCTTTGTTTTACCTTCTCCAGTCCGTAATGGTCGGCATCCAGAATGCGCCTTGTTTGGGCCACATCAACCCTGTCTTTGGTCACGGTATTCCAGGGCAGAGAAATACAGGTATCCAAATATGACCTTATGACGGAGGCTTCGGATGACGAGTAAGGCTGCTTTGCCAGGCGCTGTACCTCTTTGAGCAGCTTTTCCTCTACCTCAGCAGGTGCCTTTAATTTCAGAATTTTTTCTCTGTACTCGTCTATCTCGCTGTATCCGTCGTCTCCTCCGACCAGCCCCAATTCATACTGGATTGTTTTCAACTGTTCCCGCAGGATGTGCTCACGCTGGTTTTTCATCATCCTGTCACTTGTCTTTTTTCTCAGCTGAAGCTCTATTTCCAGAATCTCAATCTCGTTTAAAAGAATGCCATTGAGCTTTTCAATCCTCTTGAGAGGACGTGGTTCATCCAGAATCCCCTGCTTTTTGCTGTGCTTAATATAGATATTCTGAGCTATATAGTCTGCAATGTAGCCCACATTATCCAGCTCCATAACAGTGGCGAGAAGCTCGGGAGAAACTGACGGAGCCAGCTCCGCATATCGTCTCAGCAGAGCATGGGTCTGTCTTATAAGCGCTTCTGCATGATCGGAGGATCTGGCAGGCTCCACCTCAACTATTTTCGCGATTTCCACATCGAAATAAGGATATTTGCTGAAAACCCGAACCAGTCTTGCCCTGTGCTTACCTTCCACCATAACTCTTATGCTGCCCCCGGGCATCCTGAGTATTTGCTTTATAAAGCATACGGTTCCTATAATATAGAGATCCTCCACCTCCGGATCGTCTACGTTTATATCTCTCTGGGCAAGCAGGAATATGGATCTGTCAGCATCCATTGCCGCATCAAGGGCGGCAATGGAAATCTGGCGTTCCACATCAAAGCTCAGCAGCATATCCGGAAAGGCTGATATTCCTCTCAAAGCCAACATTGGCGTCCTGCTAATTTTATCCATTTCCGTCACAGCAATCACTCCATTTCAAAGAGCGGGTTATAAAACCAAGACATTTATCTGTCACGCTCAAAGTGGTTATAAAGCTGCTGAAACCGTCCGTCAGCAGCTTTGTCATAAATCTCTTATGAAACGTTTTCAGATTTTGCCTTTTTCAGAGCCGGCTTATCCGAAGACACTCGGATAAGCTCCGGCATCTTGCCATCCTTAATTGCTCTTTTATTAACTATGACCTTTTTAATTGTCTCATCCGATGGCACCTCATACATAACCCTTGTCATGGTGTTCTCCACTATGCTTCTGAGCCCTCTTGCTCCTATTTCCATTTCAAGGGCCTTGTCTGCTATTGCTTCCAGCGCTTCACGGGTAAACTCCAATTCCACATTGTCATAGGCCAGAAGGGTTTTGTATTGTTGTGCAATCGAGTTTTTGGGTTCTGTTAAAATCCTTATCAGATCCTCCCTGCTTAACGCGTCGAGAGGTGAAATTATCGGAAGTCTTCCACACAGCTCGGGAATTATTCCGTACTTCATCAGGTCATGGGACTGTATATGGGACAAAATCTTTCCCTGTTCCTTTTCTTCCTTTTTATTGGCATCTACCGTAAACCCGATGGTTTTTTTGTTTATTCGAGATTCGATTATTTTCTCTATTCCCGCAAAAGCCCCGCCGCATATAAAAAGGATATTGGCAGTATCGATTTTTATAAATTCCTGATGGGGATGCTTTCGGCCGCCCTGGGGCGGTACATTTGCCACGGTGCCTTCAAGAATCTTAAGCAGAGCCTGCTGAACGCCCTCTCCACTCACATCGCGGGTAATGGAAGTATTCTCACTTTTACGGGCAATTTTATCCAGCTCATCAATATATATTATGCCTCTCTGCGCCAGCTCAACATCAAAATCCGCCGCCTGCAAAAGCCTGAGTAGAATGTTCTCTACATCATCACCCACATAGCCGGCCTCGGTGAGGGTTGTGGCATCGGCAATGGCAAAGGGAACCTGAAGAAACCTTGCCAGTGTTTGCGCAAACATGGTTTTTCCGCTGCCGGTGGGGCCAATAAGCAGGATGTTGCTCTTTTGCAGTTCCACATCATCGTTATTGCTAAAGCCATGGATTATTCTCTTATAGTGATTATATACGGCCACGGAAAGGGTTATCTTCGTGTTCTCCTGTCCGATAATATATCCATCCAGAAACTCCTTTATCTCCATGGGCTTCGGTATTTCCTTTGACGTGGGAGCGCCGTACCTTCTGTAGCCGGGCGTTCTGCTCTTTGAGCGCGGCAGAATTAAGTCCTCATCCAATATATCCACGCAGAGGGAAACGCACTCATCACATATAAATGAGTTTTTACCGGTTATCAGCCTTTTTACGTCATCCTGCGATTTGCCGCAGAAGGAGCATTTTATCGGCCTTTTATCATCTATTTTTGACATTGCAGGCATCCATTTCTCCGGCGACTGATCTTTATATTATATCGTTTCTTTCCGCCGGCGAAAGAACGATCTTTTCCGTTTCCCGGCCTCCGGCAGAGCCGCATATGCTCAACCTGTTTTACATGATATGAAGTCAATCGTCAGGCCTGTAAATACGCATAATTTCAAGGAGAACTTATGTTCCCTTCCTTTTTGACCCTCTATCTTTTATGGAGAACTTTATCTATTACACCATATGCCAGGGCTTCTTCCGCTGTCATGAAATAGTCGCGCTCCGTGTCTCTTTCGATCTCCGCCAGGGGCTTGCCGGTATTCTCAGCCAGAATCTTATTGAGCTTTGCTTTCAAGTCTATCATGCGCCTGGCTTGTATCTCAATATCCGTTGCCTGCCCCTTCACGCCGCCTGAAGGCTGGTGGATCATGATCTCGGAATTAGGAAGAGCGCTTCTTTTTCCCTTAGTACCAGCAGCCAGAAGGAACGCTCCCATGCTGGCAGCCATTCCCACGCATATGGTAGCCACATCCGCTTTTATATACTGCATGGTATCATATATGGCAAAACCGGCAGTTACAGAGCCTCCCGGGCTGTTAATGTAAAAGTAAATATCCGCGTCCTGGTCCTGAGATTCCAGATAGAGGAGCTGGGCGATTATCAGACTGGCTGTGGTGTCGTTTACTTCCTCAGAGAGCATGATAATCCTGTCGTTTAACAGCCTTGAATAAATGTCATATGATCTCTCGCCACGAGAGGTTTGTTCAACAACATATGGTACTAAACTCATTGCTTAATCCTCCTTATTGTTCATGTAAGATTAACCATTTGGGTATAAATTTATTCTTCCGTTTTTTCGCTGTTTTCGGTATTATCCGCCTCTGCGGCTTTATCTTCGGATTTCTCTTCGACGATATCCTCAGCTTCTTCAGCTTCTTCTTCAGGCTCAGGCAGCGCAACGGCATTTTCGATTAAAAAATCGGCGGCCTTAGTCAGCAGCATGCTGTCGTTGAAAACCTCTTCGTCAAAGAAAGTTTTTATAGACTCCGCGTCCACGCCATAGGCTTTGGCAAGCCTTTCGTATTCCTCCTGTTTATCCTCTTCGGTTACCTGAAGATTCTCAATTTCAGCGATTTTTCTCAGCGCCAGCTCACTTTTCAGCTGTTTTTCGGCAGTGTTGCGGGTAGTGCTTTCAAAATGTGCAGGATCCATCTGGAACAGATCCAAATACGAATTCAAATCCATCCCCTGGTTTCTCAACCTTCCGGCATAATCCTGAATCATTTGCTGGGTACGCTCGTCAATCATGGCATCAGGCAGTTCAACCTTCGCGTTTTCCACTACCTGGGCAAGAATCTTGTCAAGAAAATCGTTTTTAACGGCTTCGGATTTGGATTGGCTTATTTCATCATAAATGCTCTTTTTAAGTTCCTCAAGGGTATCATATTCGGATACATCCTTGACAAATTCATCGTCAAGCTCCGGAAGAAGTTTTTCCTTGACCTCATGGACCTTTATCTTGAATACAGCTTGCTTGCCCTGCAAATGCTCGGCATGATATATCTCCGGAAAAGTGACGTTTATATCCTTTTCCTCACCTGCTTTCAGGCCTATGCACTGGGATTCAAAGCCCGGTATAAAACTGTTTGAGCCAATCTCCAGGCTGTGGTTTTCACCCTTTCCTCCCTCGAAGGCAACCCCGTCTACAAAGCCCTCATAGTCTATGACAACAATATCGCCGAACTTGGCTTCACGCTCACAGGTTACAATTCTGCTGTTTCTGTTCCTGAGAGCCTCAATCCTTATATCCACCTCTTCTGGATCCACTTTCACTTCCTTGCGGGGCGCTTCTATTCCCTTGTACTGTCCAAGCTCCACCTCAGGGTATAATGAGGCTACTATTTTTAAGGTGAGTGTCTTGTCATCACTTACATCCGCATCTTCCACGGAAGGATAAGCAGCCACCTTAAGCTCTTTTTCCTTAACTGCAAAGCTATATGCGTCTGGAATTATGTTGTTTATAGCTTCCTCATAAAATATGGCATCTCCGTACATTCTCTCTATGATTCTGCGCGGAGCCTTCCCTTTTCTGAAGCCCGGAATCGTTATTGAGTTTTTGTTCTTTTTGTAGACTTCGTCTATGGCCTTTTCAAATTCCTCAGGGCTTACTTCAACAGTTATTGCTGCTGTGCTCTTTTCTCTTTTTTCTATACTTTTTACTTCCATTAAGGCTTTTCCTCCCGTACTGCTTTAACCCGGCGTTTTATATTGTTTCGCGCGCAGTTAATATTATCAGATATTTGTGAATATTTCTACCGTTTTTTCTATTTTAGTTAAAAAATAATCTGCGGTTGTCAAACATATGGTCCATTTTTTTAGGAAGTCTGTCAATGGTAAGTAGTAGTAGCGCTGTGGGAAGCGTTGAAAAGTCTAACGCACCTTTTCAATGCTTTCCATAGCTGTTGGAC
>JAAYOP010000060.1 GCA_012520295.1 Clostridiales bacterium
CCCTTTCTGTGATTGGTTTGTTAGCACTTACCATTTTACCACAGTTAGGGGTCAGCTTCTTCTTTTTTAGACCATATCATTGTACACTATACAGGCTAATTATATTGCGCAAGTATAAATCATGTGGTAAATTAATTGGTGTGGATATTTTTTGTATCAACACTCTGTTTTTAAATTCATGTAAATTATAAGAATATTACGGGAGGGCCAATCGTAATGAAAAGAATTCCATTCTCCGAAGACGAGCTAAAGGTTATCGGCGAGCACATTGCAACAACAGAGCCGGTCATGCCTTTTAAGATACCTAAGTACAATACCCCTGTCACACCTAAGGAAAACCTTCTGGCGGCTGTGTCACGAAAGCTCCCCCACTGGTTTCCAACAGCCGCAGACTTTCTGTCAGTTGAATCAAGGACAAATCTTGACCATGTGG
The DNA here is from genome assembly GCA_012520295.1 of Clostridiales bacterium. Taxonomy (GTDB): domain Bacteria; phylum Bacillota; class Clostridia; order Oscillospirales; family Oscillospiraceae; genus JAAYOP01. The sequence continues at coordinate 434 of JAAYOP010000060.1, forward strand.
CCAGGGCGGAGATCAGGGATCTGGGACCTGTCCAGCCCGATACCGAAAAGGGCGGCAAGGATCTTTTCGGGGTTGAATGGGTCTACGTTCCCGTAGCCGGCGGTTCAATGGTCAAGCCCGGCAAGCCCATGCTCGAGGATGCCAATGATTGGCCCGAAAAAATAAAATTCCCTGATATAGACAAGCTGGACTGGGACGAGTGCAGAAGGCTGAACACGCCTCTCAATGAATCCACCCGCTCACTATCCGTCACCTTCCAGAACGGTATGTTCGAGCGCCTCATATCCTTCATGGATTTTGAAAATGCCTTGTTGGCATTGATAGACGAGGATCAAAAGGATGCGGTTCACGCGCTGTTTGCAAAGCTGGCGGACATGTATATACATATGATTGAAAAATACAGGGAAATACTGAATATTGACGGGGTTATATTCCACGATGACTGGGGCTCACAGCGCGCTCCCTTCTTCTCACTTGATACATGCCGGGAGATGATTGTCCCCTATATCAGAAAGATATCAGATTACTGCCACTCAAAGGGAATGTGGTTTCAGCATCATTGCTGCGGCAAGAATGAGCTGCTTGTCCCGGCTATGATTGATGCCGGTGTGGATATGTGGTTCCCCCAGGACATGAACGATACCTATATGCTGCATGAAAAATACGGTGATAAGATAATGTTCTTTATCGCGCCAAAGGTGTCTTCCATGGATGCCACAGACGAGGAGATTGAGCAGGTTGCAAAGGATTTTGTGGCCAAATTTGCACCCACCTTTAAAGAAAAGCCCATTGTATTGACCAGTTATTTCATCGACCCCAGGCTGACAAACGCCATTTATAAGCACAGCAGAATAGCTCTCAATGCACTGGCAGACAAGTAAAATCCAATAATATAATCCTTATACGGCCAAAGACGGCAAACGGCTTAAACCGGCTGCCGTCTTTTTGTTATATCTACCCATCACAATGAATAATATGATTTGTGCAAGGAATGGATGTCAGTATTAAAATGCCTGTCATTTTTTCCTGCCTCCTGGCCCGAGTATCTCCATTCTGCGCTCCTTTAGCTCTCATATGATTTGAAAACGGAGGTTGATATGTTCGATATTCAAAAGGCCGAAAAATACCTGACAAATCTGGGTGGCACACATTTACTGAACCATGCAAAACGGACACTTCATATAAGCAAACTGCTTGCAAAGGCGGAAAACATGGATTATGACGAGGAGGCTCTGACCTTTGCCTGCTATTTTCATGATATCGGTATGTTAAAGCCATACCGCCCGGAAGGCGTATATGACCATGCTATGGAATCCAGAAAGGCCATCCCCCAGCTGACCCACGATTACGGCATTTCAGAAAAAAAGCTCAATAAAATACTGGAAGCCATTCAGTATCACCATAAAAAAGGCCTGGGCGAATTTAATGAAACAATGCTTTTAAGAAATGCCAATGCAGTTGATTTTCTGGGCTTTATTGCCGCAGCCCGGGTTTTCTCAAGGCACCATATGGATATGTCCGCGGCCCTGACTGAGCTCAAAAAACACAGAGAGGAGGTCGCCTCCCTGCCGGAGCTCAAGTCCGCGCTATTCATGGCCGGGCCGAGAATAAAGAAGCTGGATTACTTTATTGCCGCCTTTGAAGCCGAAACCTTTGGCATATATTAATTTTATTGCCGGTTCTTTCCGATTTGGAATATGTTTTGCTTAAAACAGGCAGCAGTAAAGGTTGTCCCTGTTTTATACTTTTGTTATAATGTTTAAAACATCATACAGGGGTAGTTAAATATGAAAATTAAGCAGGCAGTGAAAAAAGCGGCGCTGAGGGCCGGTATGGATATGTGTGGCATAGCTGGCATTGACAGATTTTCCACCTCGCCCCCAGGCAAGCATCCCCAGGATATCCTGCCCGGATGCAGGAGCGTTATTGTTGTGGGCGTCCGTCTTCTTGACGGGGTCATTCAAGCCAATTTCCGCGATTTTGAAGACGGGCGCTCTGATCTGAAGGGCATTTACGGTACATATGGTTATTCGATGCTTCCTAATTTCGAGCTGACCTATGCCTGCTACGCAGTGGCTCAGCTTATTGAGAGAAAGACAGGTGAAATTGCCACCCCCTGCTCCACAGGCCCGATGACAAACGGGGCCCAGATCAGTATCCGCCATGCCGCGGTTGCAGCCGGGCTGGGTGAGTTCGGCTGGATGAGCATAGTATTGACTCCCCAATTCGGACCCAGAAACAGATTCGGCGTTATCCTTACTACCGCCGAAATTGAACCGGATCCCATGTATGAGGGAGAAAGACTCTGCAATCCCGAAAAATGCGGTATATGCACAAGCATATGCCCTGTACAGGCCCTCAGCAAATATGGAGATAAAGAGAATACCAGAGTTGTGAAGATGGGGGGCAAAAGATATGAATACTGCTCTGTAGGTGTTTCAAAATGCCATATGGCTCTTATGGCATTAAAAAAAGAGCTTGGCGGCAGAGAGAATTTTATAACTACCGACAATCCGACTCCCGAGCAGGTCCATGAAGCTCAGCTAAAGGCAAAAGTGGACGACCTGGGACTCCAGCACACGCCATCCTGGTACTGCGGAAAATGCCTGTCCTACTGCCCGGCGGGCAATTGGGGTGAAAAATTCAAGAAGACGGGCTTGAGCAAGGGCGCCGGAAATATTAAATAATATCCACTGAACAAATGCTTTCGCATTATTCATTTAATTGACTGCATGAATTGATTTGCTTGCATACGCTACAAACAGGCATTAAATAAAATTTAAAAAACTGCATCCGGCTAACGCCGTGATGCAGTTTTTTAGATTTTTATATTTTAATAAGGATTAATAATCGCCTGAGCCAGAGGCGAATCCGGCCCCAGTATTACAGTCTTGTCGGAGCCGTTCAGGGATTTTTTGAGTGCATCCAGCGCCAGAACAAACTCATAGAATTTCTGCTTCTCAGGTGTATTGTATGCCTGTGCGAGTCGCCTCATATATTCCTGTTCTCCTTCGGCTATCAGTGCCGCCGCCTGAGCGTTTGCGTTTGAAATAATTATGTTAACCTGCTTGTCTACGTTATTTCTTATCAGTGATGATTCATACTCGCCATCGGCAAGGAATTTCTCTGCCATTTGATTGCGCTCTGATATCATTCTCGAATACACTGCCTGCTCGTTTGCTTCTGGCAGGTCAAAGCGCTTTATCTTTACATCAATGACATCGATTCCGTAGTTTTTCGCCAGAGCATCCACATTGTCGGCTATTTGATCATAAATCTCGTTTCTTTTTGCGCCGGTTTCCTCATTTATTATATCTTTCTGGGCTAAAGTGCCCATGGTGTTTTTAAGGGCGTTATAGGTCAGCGCGTCAAGCCTCTGCTCAGCCACAGTCAGGCTGCCCAAGGTCCTGTAAAACAGCACAGGATCGCTAATTTTCCACAGTATATAGCTGTCTACCGTCATATTCTGTTTATCCGCCGTCAGTACTTCAGAGGGCTTTATATCATAGAGCATCATGGCCTTCGGAAAATACTTTACACTGTCCAGAAACGGAACCTTGAGGTGAAGCCCGGCCTTATCCGTGGTGCTGATAATCTTGGAAAAACGCGTGGTACACGCATATTCATTTTCAGCGACAATGTATATAGATGAAGCCAGGCATATCACTATAATCAAAGCCAGGATAACAACCCCGGCGATTGTTATTCTCTTTTTCATCTCGCAGCCTCCCTCCTGTTAATCATTCACAAACTCTTCTATCGGAAGCAGCTTTTGAACACCGCCATCGCTAAGGTCGATATAGAGCTTTACATTCGGCAGAACCTCCGAAATTGCCTCATAATACATGCGAGACAAGGTTATCTGAGGATTGAGCTTGTATTCGCTATACATAGCTTCAAACATGGCAACCTGCTCAATAGCCTCGTTTATACGCTTTTGCTTGAGATATTCCGCATTTTGAATCAGGCTGTCAGCCTTGGCGTTTGCCGCGGGGATTTCGGAGTTTTCATATGCCTTTGCTTCGTTTACCAGGGTTTCCGCATTCTGCTTTGCTGTCTCCACTGCTTTAAAGGCCTGAATAACTTCATCTGTCGGCGGTTCGCTGTCCTGAATTTTCACATCGGTCAGCATAAGGCCGATATCATATTCATCCAGCAGCTGGATAATCAGTTCCCTGACCTGCATCTGTATGGCTTCCTTCCCGTCTGTCAGTACCGCATCAACCCTGGTGGAGCCCACTACATTCCTGACCTGGCTCTGCACAAGATTTCGCAGGACTACCTCCGGCTCATAGGATGAAAACAGGTACTTTACAGGGTCCGACACTTTATACTCAACAAAGAAATCCACGTTCACAATGTTATAGTCGCCTGTTATCATAGAGCTCTCGTTTTCTACGACCATATATCCCTCGGGGGCACTTTCGTCTGTCCTGTAGCCAAGCTCAATCCTCTGAAATACATTTACATCCACCTTGTGAGCCTGCTGTATTCCGAAGGGCAGCATGAAGTGGACACCGGCATCTGTAACCTTTGTCACCTTGCCGAACGTAGTTACCACCGCCTGCTGCTTTTCATCCACCGTGTACCAGCTGGTGAGCGCCAATGCTGCTAGAATAATTACAACAATGACAATCAGAACTGTTCTTTTAATCTTCTTGGGATCGGGCGGCACAAAGGAGGGGCCCGGCCTTCTTGAGTTGTTAAAATCCATATAAATCCTCCTTGTATTATAGAGTAGTAGTTATTAAAGCCCCTCTCCAAGGGCTTGTACTACAAGTAAGGGATGCTGTGGATTGGTTCATTCCTTTCATATTAAGCACTAGAGTATATTAAAATCCATGTCTTGTCAAACATGACCAGGCATAAAATTTAGGTAAAACTTTCCTAAAAAGTATTGACAATGTAAAATCAATGTTGTATTGTTGTGTTGCGTTACTAATACAGTGATACAGGTGGTGATTTCGTGAACTGGAGTTTTCAGCCGGACAGGCCGATATATGTTCAGCTGATAGAGAGAATTAAGCTCCTTATACTATCAGGCGCGTACCCGGCCGGCTCTAGGCTTCCATCTGTCAGGGATATGGCCTCTGAAGCCTCGGTAAATCCCAATACATTGCAGAAAGCGCTTTCGGAGCTGGAAAGGGAGGGGCTTGTATATACTCAAAGAACAAGCGGCAGATTTGTGACGGAGGATGAAAACATGATTAAACAGGTAAAAAAAGAACTGGCTATCGAGCAGATTGAGTTAGTCACAAAAAAGCTCATTGAAATGGGCTTCAGCAAAGAAGAAATGCTGGCTCTGATTGAATCCAGAATCAAGGAGATGAAATGATGGCTATTTTACAATGCAGCAACCTGGAAAAAACCTTCGGATATAAAAAAGCGCTGTCCGGAGTAAATCTCAGCTTTGAGAAGGGGCGCATAGTCGGGCTGCTGGGGCCAAACGGCAGCGGGAAGAGCACCTTTATAAAGCTATGTAATGGTTTGATTACCCCCACCAACGGCACAATTATCATTGACGGCAAGGCACCGGGAATCGAAACAAAAGCAATTGTCTCATATCTTCCGGAACAAACATATCTCAATGACTGGATGAAGGTCTCCGACATATTTAATTTCTTTGATGATTTTTATGCCGACTTTGATATTGCGCGGGCCCGGGAAATGCTCTCCAGTCTTGGCATAGGAGAAAAAGAGAGGCTGAAGACTCTTTCCAAAGGCACAAAAGAAAAGGTGCAGCTGATACTTGTCATGGCCAGGCAGGCCAAGCTATACCTGCTGGATGAGCCCATTGGCGGGGTGGACCCAGCGGCAAGAGACTATATACTGAGCACAATAATTAAAAATTACAATCAGGATGCCACAGTCGTAATATCAACTCATCTGATCTCCGACATTGAAAGAGTACTCGACGATGTGGTCTTTTTAAAAAACGGCGAGGTGGTCCTTCTTTCTACGGTAGATGACATAAGAGAGGGTAAAGGCAAGTCCGTTGACGCCCTCTTCAGGGAGGTTTTCAAATGCTAGGCAAGCTTTTAAAATACGAATTCAAGGCAACGGGTAGAGTATTCCTTCCAATGTTCGGGGCTCTCCTTATAATTTCCGTTATAAACAGGCTGTTTTCAAATCTGAACTTTAAAATCCCTTCAATCATAGGGAAAATCATATCAATAATACTGATTGTTGGCATATTTGCCCTGACTCTGATTATAACAATCCAGAGATTTTCAAAGAATCTCCTGGGCAGTGAAGGTTACCTGATGTTTACCCTGCCTGTCAGGTCAGACAGCCTTATATGGAGCAAGCTAATCACAGCCACTGTTTGGAATATCGTGAGCATGATAGTGGTATTAACGGCCATAACTATCATGGCTTTGTCCGACATAAGCATAAAATTTATTTTCAAATCCATTTCGGAGGTACTGCGGTTTTTAAATATAAGAGGCGGAGACATACCTCTGTTAGGTCTCGAAACGGTTATTGCCATTGTCCTGTCCCTTTTTGCGTTTATACTTATGCTGTATGCGTGCCTGGCCCTCAGTATGCTTGTAAATAAACGAAGAGGCCTGTGCGCCTTCGCAGTATTCGTCATTATTAACGTTATATCCCAGATTATAACCAGCTTGGCGGCTACCACAGGCGTTCTGCGTGGTCTCTACGAATATGTTGCCGGTCTTCCAATTCCCCGGATGTTTCACGCCATATTCGTCATAGTATTCATCATAGAGCTGATTGAATGTGTAATCTTCTATGTTCTCACCCGATTTATGCTCACAAGAAAGCTGAATCTGGAATAAACATATGGTTCCAGAAAAATTTGTGAAGGAAGCCTTGTCATGTTCCAGGGCTTCCTTCATAAATTTTGACAAGAATTTGCCAAACTAGTATAATTAATACCTGCTGAACAAATCAAAAATGCAACAACAGCAATACTTTGACAGCGTTTTTCTGAATTGTTCAGATGCAATACAATTGATCTGCGTCGTATGCCCGCAAATCAATTCAGGCAGTCAATCAAATGAATAATGCGAAAGCATTTGTTCAGCGGACATCAATTATATCCTCACAATAATTATGATTGGAGAAATACGGTATGAAGCTTTGCAGCTTTACAGTCAATGGCAGTACCCATGTAGGAGTTTTTCAAAATGGCGGCGTTATCGACTTGACAGCAGCTGGTGTCGCCGAAAGCATGAATGAGCTTATAAAGCAGGGGTCATTGAGCTTTAACACGCAAAACCTGCCCATAATAAGTGAGGACAGGGTTAAATTTGCCGCGGTAACCGAGCCCTCAAAAATAGTCTGTGTGGGGCTAAATTATAAAAAACACGCCGAGGAGACCGGGGGCACTCCCCCGGCAGAACCTGTCATCTTCAGTAAGTTCAACGATGCCTTGAGCCCTCATGCCAGCGCAATTAAGCTCCCTTCCTGGCAGCGCTGCTTCGACTATGAAGCCGAGCTTGTCATAGTGATGGGGAAAGAGGCCTGGAACATACCGGAGGAGAGAGCACTGGATTATGTTTTTGGCTATACCTGCGGCAACGATTTGAGCGCAAGAGACTGCCAGTTTATATCAAGCCAGTGGCTCATAGGCAAAACCTTTCCCGGCTTTGCGCCGGCAGGGCCCTACATTGTCACGGCGGACAGCTTCGACCCTTTTGCGAGCCATAGAATTACCTGCAGGCGAAACGGCGAGATTGTTCAAGACAGTGATATAGACGACATGATTTTCAACTGTGCCCAGTTAGTCAGCTATATCTCCCGCTATTGTCGGTTATCGCCCGGTGATTTGATTTTTACCGGAACTCCCTCCGGAGTGGTACTGGGTCATGAAAAGGGCAAACGCAATTGGCTGAAAGCAGGAGAAACCATCAGCGTAACAATCGAGGGAATCGGCACCTTGGAAAATACCCTTGCTTAATCAGCCTGAGAGCGCAGTTTGAATAACAGATATTCTTATAAGATAAAGCAACATACCCCCAGTCTCCGCACTTTTATCAAACGGCATCCTTCCTGTCATTAATCATAGAGAACCCAAAACGCAAGAGTGGTCAACATTCTTGCGTTCTTTATATCAGGATATTAGATTTTGACCAGGTACTTTTTAATTATCCTCAGGGCTTTTTCCGGCTCTGTCCGGGACAGGAGACCTATGGCAAATAGAATATATTTGCTGTCCAGATAGTAGACAGGCGTTTTGGGCTTCAGGATATTTGGTGCTTCCTTTCTGAAGGCCGCTCCTTCCAATACATATCGTGAATCTGCAGAAAAAGCAACAGGACCACCTGCCCCAATAACGGTCTTCACCTGTGTCAGGTCCTTTCCCCTTTGCACCCAGAATTCCCCGTTGTGGGTGACGACAAGCCGGGTGCTGCCCGCGTGCCTGTCGCAGGCGGTCCTGACAGCAAGGCGGGAGAGCAGGAGCTGATACTTTGTAAGCTCATCTCCTGACGGTATGCTCAATAGCTTTTTCAGCTCTTCAATATTTGCCATTAGCTCCCCTTCGCCCCGGTTTTCACTTTCGGCCAACTCCGCCAGAGCATCCAGGTTGTGATACAGCCCCAGATCTCCCTCCACGGTTCTCTTTGCATAGGGCTCAGGAAGCCCGACCATGGTCACTCCTTCTTTTGTGGGCGCCCCCTTCGCTATGGAATATACGTCCGTGGTCGCTCCCCCCACATCCACCAGCAGAAGCTCGCCTAAGCCCGGCTCATCTTCCGTGCCGTCGGCCAGCAGCCTTGCCGCCTCCAGTACGGCAGCCGGAGTGGGCATCAAAACATGACCTATCATATCCCTGACTCGGGAAATGCCTTTGGCTTCCGTTATCCTGTTTATGAAAAGCTCCCTTATTTTTTCATTTACCGGGTCCAACTCCAGCTTTCCAAATTCGGGCATAACATTCTTTGTGAATATTATATTCTTGTGGGAGCATGACAAAATATCACTTATATCGTCCCGGGCGGACTTGTTGCCCGCGACAATGATATTCTTAACACGTTTTGCCTGAGACAGGCACCGGGCGTTATGAATAATCGTCCTTTTGTTTCCCCCGTCGGTGCCGCCGGTGAGCAGGACAATGTCGGGAGCCACTTCCTCGATTTCTTTTACCTCCGAAGCCGACAGCTCATAGGAGTAGGTGCCGATTATCCTGGCCCCGGCTCCCAGGGCAGCCATTCTTCCCGCTTCGGTGGTATATTCCGGAACAAGTCCTATGCAAATCATCCGTAATCCGCCCGCAGCGCTGCTGCAGGCCACGGCTTTTCTAATATGAGACCCCTCAACCGGAACTGTATCGGAGAGCTTATCCATTGCCTCCTGCAGTCCGATTGAAACATCCGTATCCACGGTGGAAGGCGCCTGTACCCTTGCCAGCAAAGTTTCAGACTCCATGTCAAAGGCAACGGCTTTTGTGAAAGTACTTCCAAAGTCCACAAAAACTCGGATGTTCTCCATGCCGACCATCAGATTTTTCCTCTCGCCTTTAAATCTTCCCGCAGATCCCGTATGGATTTCTTCACATCAGATTCAGGAGGATATACCCTGTCAAAGCCCAGCTTTTTAAAGGTGATTTCATCTTCCTTAAAATCTCGGGCTCCCACTCCCAAAATTCCGCCGATATAAAGAAGAATTTCTCCTATACCGGCCTCTATGCACTTGTCTCTGAACCCCTGAAGGTCCATTTCCGCCATGCCATACAGGGATGTTATCATCATCGCATCCGCGTCCGTCTCCTGGGCGGCCTTTATAAACTCCTCCGCCGGGGTCTGGGCACCCAATGCCACCACATTGAAGCCCGCCTGTCTTAGGGCTCTTGAGATTATCTTGGTTCCGATGACATGGGCGTCCACTCCCACGGTTCCGGTCACAACCGTAGGCACTCTTTTCATCTCTTCTGCGGTTTCTTTCTCATCTTCTTCCCGCTTTTTTGCCTGCCCGATTAAGCCGCCTTTGGATATAGCCCAAAAATCCGCCAGAGAGGTATTGAAATCCAGCCTGCTGCCCTCGAATTTTTCCCTCTCTTTAATCTTCTCGTCGTTATACCTTCTGACCTCCTCCGGTATCGGCAGATTGCCATAGTCAATATATCTGCATGCACCCTGGAGATCCCGCGCGCCCAGAACCAGATCCTTCGGATAAATATTTATAGAAAACGGAGAGTCCAGTACTCCCGCATGAATTGCCTTTACCGCGCCGACGGCTATATCCCCGTCTCCCATGTCTATAACCTTGTCCAGTATGGCGCTGACGGACAGCTCCGTCATCCTGGCCTCCTGCCTGATGCCCTCCGCGTCCACTTCAAACTTCTGTTGCCTTACCACATTAAATATCCAGTTGGCTGAGCGGTAGGTCTGCATATGGGACTCAATGCTGGGCACCCCCAGCGCCTCGTCCACCGTCTTTACCGAACAGGCCGCCAGATCGGTCATAGCCGCCACCATTGCCACATAGTTTATGTATCCAAAGGCGTTTCCCAAATCCTGAGGGAACGGGAAAAGGGAGGATTGATTCCCGATTACACCCGGTATAATCGTGTCCGTATATCCGAATTTATCAAGATACTTTCTGAAAAGCTTTTCACAGACTCTGATTTCCGCCACGTCCTGATTAATGTTGCCCTGAAAATTCATCAGGGGAACAATGCTCTTTACGCCCTGTTCGGCGGAGATGAGAGCCTCAATAATCTGTGTGGCCATGTTCACATACAGGGGTATTACGCCGTTGGGAAGCCAGCCGTGGGTATCGGTGGATATAATAACCCCCCTCTCGGCATAGCACCCGATCAGTCTGCCCAGATACTGGGCGGTCTCAATACATTCCTCCGGCGTGGCCTTCTTGTCATAGCCTCCTATCCAGCCGAAAAAGCTGTTCGGCATGGCCGTCATCCCGGAAGCAAAGGCGATTTCACCCACGAAGCTGTTTGCAACCCTGGAACACCTGGGGTCAAAGGCGCCTTCACAGGATTCTACAACCTTTCTGGTTGTCTTAACGCCATGGTTTATTATCGGATACCCGTTTAACTTCATCTTTCCGGTTCTTATGCTCTCCTCCAGACCTTTCTGAGCCTTGTCCAGCTGAAGGTTTCTGGTATAGGAGTCCGTCGTAAAGGGAAACAGCCGGACTCCCACCTCGTTGAGGGACCTGAGAAGCTTTATTTCTTCCTCAACAACAGGCACTCCGGAGCGGGGAAACAGTCCTATTTTGCCCTCCTGCCTGTATTTTGCCAGCACCTTTGTGAAGTTTTTGCCGTCGGGCAACTTTTTATGGTATTCCACCGCCTCGTCCAAGTCCACTTCCTTGCCTGTCGGCCAAAGGGATAAAACCTCGCTTCTCATTTTAGCAAATGTTTTATCGTCTAATCTCTGCTGCCTGACCCTGATCAACGGGCATTCCTCCTTTGACTATTCTGCCGCCATATTTTATTTTGATATTTCGCACTTCAAACCGAAGGCCTCAAATATACCCTTTGCCTTTTCAAGCTCTTCCTCAGTAGGCTCCGTCACCTTTTCCAGGGGGTATTCCCTGTCAACCATCCTGTATTTATTGGCCCCATACCTGTGATATGGCAGGATGTTCACCGGTGTTTTATCACCTGCTATATCAATTACCGCTTTTGCAATTTCTTTCAGGTTTTCCTCCGAATCCGTATAGCCGGGGACCAGCGGGACCCGTATAACCAGCGGAACACCTTTCTTAACAGCCATGGATAGGTTGTTGAGTATCAGGTCATTTTTCTGTCCGCACATTCTCTCGTGTTCGGCCGGATCCATATGCTTCAAATCAAAATATAAAAGGTCGCTATACCGAAGAACTTTTTCCATCGCCTCCGGCGTGCCGTAGCCCGAGGTATCCGCACAGGTGTTAATGCCCTCTTTACGGCAGCGTTTAAAGAGCTCCGCCGTAAAATCGGCCTGGCTCAGTATTTCTCCGCCCGAACAGGTGACGCCTCCCTTTGAAGACTTATAAAAATCTATATCCCTTACAACCGTCTTAAAAACCTCGTCCACGCTCATGGTTTTGCCGGTCATTCTCAGTGCCTCCGGTACACAGGCATCTATACATTTCCCGCATCTGTCACAGCGTTTCCTGTCAATATGTATTCCGTCCTCCCCGAGGCTTATAAGCCCGTTGGGACAGGCCTCCACGCAGCTTCCACACCTTTTGCATGAGGTATACCTGTAGGACACCTCGGGGAGGGGATTTTGCGACTCAGGATTGGAGCACCACAGGCAGTCGAGGGGGCAGCCCTTTAAAAACACCGTGGTTCTTATTCCCGGCCCGTCGTCTATGCTGTACCTTTGAATATTGAATACTGTCCCTTCCATATGAATATGCTCTTCTCCTTTTAAATGGAAGAATTGCCGGATCCGGCAATTCTTCCACCCGGTTTATATCAAAACCTGTCGTGCATGGTGCGCTGGACTATTTCGCTTTGCAGCTCAGGGGGCAGATCGATAAAATATGCGCTGTAGCCGCCCACTCTTACCAACAGGTTTTTGTGTTTTTCCGGATGCTTCTGGGCATCGAGCAGTTCCTCGCGGCTGTGTATATTAAATTGGATATGCCAGCCGCCTCTTGCCATAAAGGTTTTTATCAGCCAGGCCATTCTCTGAAGCTTCTCGTCCGTATTGAGCACAGACTTCGAGAGCTTCATGTTCATGGCGTAGCCCACATATTCCTTTGCATAGGGACCTTTTGTGGCCGACAGGATGGCGGCGGTCGGGCCGTTCACATCCATTCCCGGCATTACCGAGCAGGCTGCGTCATTGACGGGTGTACCGGCGGTTCTGCCGTTTGGCAGGGCACCGACAGCTGCCCCAATGGGTATGTGGCCCGCTGCGGCTCCTATGAACAGCATGGGCTTTTTCCCGGTTATTGGGTCTATCCACCTCTGCATGATTTCGGGAACTCTGGTGGAAAGCTCGTCGTATATTTCGTCCACATAGTCGTCATCATTTCCGTATTTCGGGCTGTTAAGGCACATCTGCTGCAGCTCCTCATAGCCCTCCCAGTTTTTCGCGCAGGCGTCAAGGAGCTCATCCATGGTGACCTTCTTTTCATCAAAAACCAATTTTTTAATCGCAGCCAGCGTATCTGCAATGTCAACCATGCCGCGGCTTCCCAGCCAGGAGGTCCTGCCCTCGGGATATCTGGCGCCTCCCTCCTTCGGCGTTAGGCCCTCCCGAATACAGTCTTCATACTGCATCGCGCACCTCAACCCGCTCATTGGGCCGTCCATAATCTCGGTGGCCAGACTCAATACCTTGATTCTGTGAAGAACAGGTACAAAGTACTCAAGTTGTTTATAATAGGCCTCCTTCACCTGTTCAATACTTGTAAACGTTCTGGGGTCCCCGGTTTCCGGCCCCAGCTGCTTTTGTGTTCTGGGATCATAACCGTTATTGAGGGCAAGCTCCATCAGCTTTATTTGGTTTATATTGTGGCCCCCGCCCACATGCTCCATGCAGTCCAGATGATAACCCAGGCATCCGCTGGCACTCCAGTCACAGGCGTCTTCAATTGGAACGCCTCTTTCCAGATATCTCTGCGTGCCCAGAGCGTCATTTAAAAATGCCGGATTTCCGCCTCCGAACTCCACATTGCATCGCAGCGCGTGCAAAAGGAATTGCGAATCCATTTCGGGACTGTATCTTATGTATACCGCCGGCTCAGACAGCTTTGTCTGGGCCATTACCTCAAGAATAAGCCATGATACTTCATTGGTCTGGTCATTTCCGTCTTTGTCCACTCCGCAGATTGTGACATTGGGCAGTAGCGAGCCCGGAGCCGCTCTCTGTGAACGGGGAATTGTAACCAGGTTTTCACATTCCCTTATCTTCAGCCAGAGGGCACCCAGTAACTCGGCGGCGTCCTGTGCCGAAATCCTGCCCTCTTCCCTGTCCTTTTTGTAATAGGGATACAGTATCTGATCCAGCCGGCCAATGGGTACCTCAGGCCTGTCAGAACTCTCTTTCCAGCAGACCAGATGGTAGAGCCTAACGCACTGGACAGCCTCGAAAAAGTCTCTCGGCGGCTCAGCCGGTACACGTCTGCAGGCCTCGGCTATTTTCAAAAGCTCAGCCTTTCTCCACTCCCTTGTTTCCTTTGCCGCCATCTCTTCGGCCAGCTCCGCATGGCGCTCGGCATACCTTATGAATGCCCTGCAGGATATTATGCACGCCTCCAGCAGCCAGTATTTTCGCAGAAACTGGGCTGAGCCGTGTGAGTTTTCATTGTCACCTTCCAGCATCATCCGCTCCCGCTCTTTTTGGCACAGCTCTATAACGTGGTTCAGCCCCACATTTATGCATTTCCCGCTGACCTGTGCAACTCCTCCACCGTAGGCGCTATAGTTCTGGAAAAGACCCCTGTCCATTTTATAGCGAACCCCGCGCCCTTCAAAAACACATCCCCTGTCAAACAGCAGGTCAAAAACCTCCGGGCCCATATCATATTCCAGAGCTTTGTTTACGGTGCTGACCTTCGGGATATTTTCTATCCAATATTCCGCGTCCTCTATCAGGGCCTGCAGGTCCTCGGGCGTGATATTTGTGGATTCTCTGTCACTGGTTTTCCTGTCAAATCTTCCGCTATGGCACATTTCGAGTATTTCCCGGGGCTTCATGGCACACAGGGTCCCATTTCCCCTGATAAACTTTGTAAGGGAGCCCACAATAATCTCATCGTCCCTGATTAACAGCGGGCATTCCAGCAGCCTCTTCTCCAGGGCCTTGGCCCACCTGATATTCAGGGGCAGGCCCTCGGTCTCTTTCCATGACTGGGTAAACAGCAGCGTGTCATCCACATAGACCTGAGGCTCCGCGTTCTCCCAATCTGCCTTCAGTTTCTGCAGTCTGGGAGTTAAAACCTTAACACTTCTTATCTCTTCAGGATTAACCTTATCGGGAATCTCAGACATAGACTAATTACCTCCGTTCTGCCGCAAGTCGGCTTCATATTTGTTCTAATTCTCGTCATAAGCTCTGGATATGATTTCGGACACCAGCTCTATAGTGGCGGGCACGGGCGAGGTTCCCTGCCCGAAAAGCTTTACAAGACCGTCCTGCTGCGCTTTGACCCCCTCCGGCACGACCGCAAGAAGCTCCTGCCTGGTCACACCGAAGGACCTGAGGTTTGGAAGCTCTATTCTTCCCATCAGCTCTTTTATTGCCTCACAGGCGCTCCTTCCAATCTCCTCTGCCCCGGCATTATCAGGTATCCCGGCACCGAAGCACTCAGCCACGTATCTGACCTTATCCGGCACGGCAGGCGCAATGACCTCCAGTACCTGGGGAAGACAGAACGCGCAGCCGATACCGTGGGGAATATGAAACTTTGCGCCCAACACCTTTCCTATATCGTGAGCCAGGTGGCACAGGGGGCCGGACATGGAAATTCCTCCCAGAGTCGCAGCAAGCATCATTCCTTCACGGGCTTCCAGATTTGAACCGTCTCTATATGCCACTTCCAGATATTTCCCTACAAGCTTTATCCCTTGCCTGGCCGTCAGTTCACAAAAGCTGTTTGCCCTTTGTGATGTATATGACTCAACAGCGTGACACAGGGCATCCATACCCGTAGAGGCGGTAATGGATGGCGGAAGCTTCAGAGTAAGTTCAGGGTCCACGATGCCCAGATCCACCTTGCACCCTGTTCCCGCTATATTGGTCTTTATATTATTCTTAGTGTCGGTTATAACACCGCCGGGCGTTGTCTCGCTGCCTGTTCCGGCGGTCGTGGGTATTAGTACTAGGGGCTTGCTTTCCACGGTTTTTACGCCCTCACGTCCGAAATACTGGCTGATGGGCGGGGGATTTGTCAGCAGCAGCTTGGCAGCCTTTGCCGTATCCAGCGAGCTGCCGCCGCCCAGACCAACAACGCCGTCTACCCCCTCCCTGATTCCGAGGGCTCCGGCTTCCTCCACGGACCAATCGGGCGGGTCAGCTAAAACACTGTCAAAGCAAACGGTTTCTATTCCGGATGCTTCTATTATGTCAAGTATTCTGTCGGCAATTCCGGCGGCTTTAATCCCCTTGTCGAATACGACCAAGACCTTTGTGCATCCAAGCTCCCGGAGCTTTTCGCCGGTCTGTCCGGAGGTGCCTGAGCCAAACAGGACTGGGTTGGGACTTGAGAATATGCTTTGCATCTGAATGATCGCCTCCTTTTGAAGCTAATACGTCTATCCGGCTAAGGAAGACTGGCCGAGTATGCCCTGGTGAGCATGTCGATTATATCGCCGGCGGTTACCGGGCGGGGTGAAAAATGAAAGTTCTGGGTGTCCATTATGATGGGAACCGCCGACAGAAACTCCTCCATGGTTTCCGCGAAGGTGTTTATTTTTGGGAGTCCGGAGTCTTCCATGAGTTTTCTTATTCTCCTGCCTGCTATCCTGCCGATTTCTTCGAAGCCAGCCTCCTCCGGAACATTCTCGCCCAGGCACTCGGCCACAAGTCTGACCTTGTCGGGAACCGCCTGGGCCACAAATTCCACAGCCTCCGGTAAAACCGCGCTGACGGCCACGCCATGGGGCATGTGGAATAATACTCCAATAACAACACCCACGTCATGGGGTATGTTGCAATAGGGTCCCAGAATGGACATGGAGGCCATAGTAGACGCCAGCATGAGACCTTCCCGGGCTTCCATATTGTTTCCGTCCCCGCAGGCGATGGGCAGGTATTTACCTATCAGGGTTATTGCCTGGCTGGCGAAAAGCTCGCTGAACTTATTGGGTTCATTGGAGACAACTGCCTCTATGGTATGACACAGAGCGTCAAAAGCCGTTGCCGCTGTAACGGCTGCGGGCAGGCTCAGCGTCAGCTCCGGATCGACTATACCCAGAGTTACCGGGCAGACAAAATTCTCTTTTGTATTGTGCTGCGTATCTGTTACCGCTCCGCCCGGCGTGACCTCGCTGCCGGTGCCGGAGGTGGTGGGTATTACAAAGAGAGGCTTCAACGACGTCAGGTCGCCAGCAGGCGGCATACCCGGCCTGGCAAAATACCTGTTTATCGGGGGGGCGTTGCTGAGTAAAACGTCCACACCCTTTGCCGTATCCATGGAGCTGCCTCCCCCCACGCCTACAACACCGTCCACACCCTGGGAGATCGCCAGGGCCGCAGCTTCATTTATCGACCAATCCGGGGGATCCGACCGAACATCCTCATAGCACACCGTCCCGACTCCGGCGTCCCTTATGTATTTTAAAACCCTGTCGGCAATTCCCGCCGACTTTACACCTTTGTCATAAATCACAATTACCTTTTTACAGCCATGCTTAACCAACTGCTCTCCAATTGACTTTGATGACCCACTTCCAAATAAAACAGGGTTTGGACTGGACCAGGTGCTGAACACTGAAATCACCTCTCTGTGTGCAAAAATGAAACAATTTTGGAATAATTCATAAACAAACTGTAAAATGCTTAAAACTGTGGGTATTTACATTTATATGAAGAACATATAGAATAGGTATGGGTGAAAATACGGCAATTGCCTTGTTTTTCGCAATTGTGCATTTTGCCCTTTTATGCGGGTTTTTGAATATATGTGTTTCCAATTTATATTTTAAAATATCTGAAACAATTAGTCATCATTTGAAACAATAAAAAAAAACGCGATTATTTGTATAATAATACGAGCGTTCTTCAAAGGAGGTCTTGTCATGGGGGCCGACATACATACTCTCTTCGAGCAGGTATGCTCATATAATCCAACCCATATCAATCTGGCGAGCCCTGACACGCAAATTTTGTCGATAGCGGCAATTACGCCGGACAAACCCTGTTCAGACGAGAGTACACTTTATATGGGATACACGTCTCGAATATCCGGCGTTTTTCCGCCAAATGCCATACTTCTGGAGGATGCGCCCATAGGGAAACAACACCTGAAAAACCGCAATATAGCGCTCCTCCCGGCGGACACGGATATCGACGGGCTCTATACAGGACTCATAAACCACATTATGAAAGCAGAACGCTCCGTTAAAAACGCCGAGGATCTCCTTCTGGCCTTGTCAAAGGCCAAGGGCCTGCAGACTATAGTTGATATCGGATATAAAATGCTGGAGAACCCTTTAATAGTATCGGACAAGAGCTGGAAGGCCCTGGCTCTGACCTCCCAGATCAGCATTCCCGATGACAGGGGCTGGAATGAGTTTATTAATGAAGGAGCCCTTTCACTTAACACGGTCTCAATGGATATAAAAAACAACCTTACCGATAAGATTGAGCAGAGTGAGAGGCCCTTTGTCCTGAAAGAGACCAGCATGAAATATCCCCGAATGTTCGGAAAGGTTATGATAGGCAGTAGACCTGTAGCCACGGTTTCAGTTATTGAATACAACAGACCTTTTATAGAGCGGGATTATCAGCTGCTGGCCCTTTTCTGCAATGCGGTTTCAGCCGAGATGCAAAAAAACAAATTCCTCCACTATACCAGGGGGCTGCTATATGAAAAATTCATAGAAGATCTCCTGGAGGGAAGAATTAATAATACCGGCGTTATAGAGTCACAGATAAAAAACCTTAACCTGGAAATTAAGGAATATATCTATGTGCTTGCAATCGACATCAGGCGATTTGACAGCAAGCACTTTTCCGTCTCATATATGAGGGACTACCTGGAAAAAATGATATCCGGCAGCAAAGCCCTCATATATAACGACAATATCACCATAGTGGCAAGCTATCCCAGGAAAAACATGATCTTCGAGCTGGATGCGGTAAACCTGAAGGAGTTCTTAGGGCAGTATAACATCCGCTGCGGGCTAAGCCGCTGCTTTACCGACTTAACGCAGCTGCGATACTATTATAATCAGGCCATGCAGGCTCTGGAGCTGGGATACCATATGGACAGCGATAAATATTTCTACACCTATGACGATTATGCCATTTATCACATTGCAAAGGCGTGCTCCGCCAGTGCCCAGCTGAAGGTTTTCTGCCACCCCAAACTGCTCTGCCTGATGGAATATGACAGGGAGCACAAAACCTCTTTTACAGACAGCCTGTACGCCTACCTGAAACTCTCACGCAATATCACAAATACCGCAAAAGCCCTCAATCTTCATAGGAATTCACTGATATATCATCTGAAAAGGATCCAGGAGATTTTGGAGATCGATATACATAGCAGCGATACCCTGCTGCACATCGAGCTGTCCTTCAGGCTGCTGGAATACGAAAAAAAGATAGAAAGAAAGGATTACGGCAATAAGGCAGCCGCCTCTCACCCACAGTAAAGGTAAATAATGTCCACTGAACAAGTGCTTTCGCAATATGCTTTTGATTGACTGTCTGAATTGATCAGCAGGCATTAAATAAAACCGCATATTAAACGCGGCACGGTTCGCCGCTGATATAATTAAGGAGGAATCTTAATGGACGCATTACAAGCCATTTCAAAACGAAGGAGCATCAGGTCCTATAAAAACGAGCAGATACCCGACAGCGCTTTGGAAAAAATTCTTGCCGCCGGCTCCTGTGCTCCCGTGGCCGGCAGCTTTCAAATGTCGGTTATCCAAAATCCGGAGCTCCTGAAAAAAATCAACGACATCACAAAAAAGGCAATGCTCAGCTCCGGAATTCCGTTTTCAGTGGAAAGAGCATCTCTTCCAGGCTATGAGCCTCTATACGGCGCTCCCACCCTTATTGTGCTCTTTTCTCCCGAAGGCTCTCCCACAGGGCCGGCCAACGCCTCCTGCGCTGCCGAAAATATGTTAATAGCCGCAACGGCTCTGGGCCTAGGCTCCTGCTATCTGGCATCCCCCAGAATGGCATTTGACGGTGAAGACGGAGTCGCCCTTGCCCGGGAGGCAGGCATCCCGGAAGGCTTTTCCTTTAACTGCGCAGTTATTGTAGGATACACAAAAGATGACAAGCTCTTTTCCCGAAACAGGGAAGATATAAAGATAACGTATATTAAGTGAAGTAAACTCTGCGCTAACAGACAGGTAAAAGGGTTTGTTAGCGCAGAGCTGCAGACCCGCTTATACCGGAATAATAGTTGAGATAAACAGGTATGCATATCATCAACTAATCTCACTCCTTCCGGTTTTGACATAAACTATGAATACGGCATGTTTCTGGACGAGGCTTCATTTGTCAAACAGACATGCAGGGATTTCCTGTGGCTTTGCGGAAACGAGTCTGCCGGTAAATTAAAAAACGAACATACATGCAAATAGCGAGCATTTTAAATTCCTTGCCTGAACCGCAGAAAATCAAAATACCAAAGCTGGAGCTTGACTATGCCGAACCCTCTGAAGAAATATTCGATAAGGGTTCAGAATATATCAAAAGCAATCTGACCGGATGGAAGAAAGCCGTTTTTATTGAAATTGAAGCTCTGGGAAAGCAGGTGTTCAAAACGTCGGATTTTAAGCATATGATACCCTCATTGAAGGAACAATACAGAAACAATCGTCATATTGAAGCAAAAATAAGGCAGCAGCTTCAATACCTGAGGGATTTAGGGCTGATCAAGTTTGAAGGCAATGGGGTATATACGAAACTGTGGAAATAAAAGGGCCGGACGCTCCATGGTAATCATGTGCGACCGGCCCTTTTCTCATCCCATCATTTTATTCTGTCGGCCCAGAAGGTGTTTGGTGTTTCGGCCATATTTATCCACACGTGCTTGTGATATGTATACTCATCCAGCACCAGGATGGAGTTTTCCTTTGTCCAGCCGGATTCCTTTCGTCCTCCCCAGGGCGTTTCACTGACGATTGCCAGGTGCTGGTTCAGCCATGCCGTTCCCACATTCAGCTGCTCAGTCAGCAGTATGCCTTTGCGGTAGTCCATGGTCCATACGGATGCACACAGCCCGTATCGGCTGTCATTTGTCAGCTCAGCCGCCTCCTGGCCGTCTTTTACCCGCATTATCCCAACAACGGGCGCGAAGATTTCCTCCTGCATAAGCTCCATCCTGTTGTCGTACACCTCAAAGACTGTGGGGATAACGAATGCTCCGTTTCTGGTTTCCGGGGTATTGGGGCGCTCACCGCCCAAAAGCAGCTTAGCCCCATCCTTTTTAGCCTGCTGGATATATCTTTCCGCGTTATCTCTGCAGGCATTGTAAGCCAGGGGCCCCATCATGGTATCCGGGTTCATAGGATCTCCCACCGTGATTTTGCCTGCCGCCTCAACAAACTTCTCAACAAACGCATCGTAAATTCCTTCCTGCACATAAAACCTGCTGGGAGAGCCGCAGTTTTGGCCGGAATTGAAAAAGGCGCTGTAGACGGCCCCTTCAACCGCGGCCTCCAAATTCGCGTCATCCAGTACAATCATGGCGTTTTTGCCGCCCAGCTCAGAAGCCACGGGCAAAATCCTTTCACTGGCAAGGCGCATAATCCGCTTACCTACAAAGGAATCCCCAGTGAAGTTGATCTTATCCACACCCGGATGGTTTACTATTGCCTCACCCACAGTATCGCCGGGGCCGGTTATAATGTTTACCACTCCGGGGGGGAAGCCCGCCTGAACCACATACTCGCCCAGCCTCAAAACGGTCAAGGGTGCGCAGGAGGGCGGCTTGAGCACAACGGTGTTTCCGGTTATCAGTGCCGGGGCGAGCTTTGATACGGCGGTAACAAGGGGGAAGTTCCACGGCGTTATCAGCCCCACCACACCCACCGGTTCCCTGAACGTCATAACCCTGGCATTGGGATCCGCGCTTATGGTCAGGCCGGTCAGACTTCGGCCGAGTCCCGCCATAAACTCCAGCTCTGCCGGAGCAAAGGGTATGTCAAACCTGCTTGTCTTGCTTATTGGGCCCCCGTACTGCATAGTTTCAATGGGTGCAAGCTCCTCCTGATGCTCTCTTATTATGGCCGCCAGCTTCAAAAGCAGGTCGCTCCTGTCCCCGATGTATGTGGCCCTCCAACCTTCCCTGGCCCTGTTTGCCGCCTGGACTGCCAGCTCTACATCCGCAACCGAGCACTTTGGAACCACTGCCGCCACCGTATTGTCCGCAGGGTTTATAACCTCCATGGTCTCCCCGTTTACCGGCTTTGTCAGTTTTCCGTCTATAAGTATCCTGTAATCGTAAGACATACTCAACACCTCATATATCGTAATTTACGCACACAAGCTTCAGGTCGGTAAATTCCGCCATGCCCTCCATGCCACCTTCCTTGCCCAGCCCGCTCTCCTTTATACTGGTTCCCCAGAGCTGCTCGTTGGTCAGCATCTGACAGTTTATGAAAACCGCACCCACATGCAGGTCATTTATGAGCTTCATACCCTTTGGTAGATTTTGTGTCCAGACGTGGGCGCAAAGGCCGTAGGGGGAATCGTTGGCCAGGGCCGTTATATCGTCCTTGTCAGAGTATCTTATTATGACCGCCACAGGTCCGAATACTTCTTCTTTTGCAATGGTCATATGGTGGGAGGCATCGCAGATAATCGTGGGCATCAGGAAGAAGCCCTTTTCCAGATTCCCGGGTCTTACCCCGCCGTATAGCAGCCTGGCCCCCTCCTCAATTCCCTTCTCGATGTACCACTGCACCTTTTCTAGATGCTCCTGACTTACAAGGGGGCCCATAACTGTTTTTTTATCAGCCGGATCTCCTACCGTAACGGTCTTTGCATAGGCAACGTATTTATTCAAAAACTCATCATAAATCCTCTCATGCACATAATATCTTCCCGGCGCAGAGCAGTGCTGCCCGCTATTGTTAAACTGCCTCCAGCCCAACACCTTCAGAGAAGCATCCACATCGGCGTCCTCCATTATTATGGCTGGATTGTTTCCGCCCAGCTCCATTACGCACTTTTTAACGGTTTTAGCGGCGTCTGCAAGTATTTGTTTTCCGGTCTCGCTGCTGCCCGTAAACCCTATCATGTCCACATCCGGATGGGAGGCGAGAGCCGAGCCCACACTGCCGCCGGGTCCGGTGACAACATTCACCGTGCCAGGGGGCAGTCCGGCCTGCGAGATTATCTCGGCCATCTTAAGCCCTATCCTGGAGTTTATGCTGGCGGGCTTTAATACGCAGGTGTTTCCTACCGCCAAAGCCGGAGCCAATTTGACAGCGTTCATAATAGTGGGCAGGTTCCATGGAGTAATCAGCCCAACTACGCCCACCGGCTCCCTTTGCAGGTATGAAAGGGCACCGTCTCCCACCGGCACATGCCTGCCCATCAGAGTCGGAGCCGTCCCGGCGGCATATTCAAATTTATCCGCCGCACCATATACAACACCTATAGCATCGTTATAAGGAGTGCCGTGCTCCCGGACCTCCAGCATAGCCATCTCCTCGGCGTTTTCTCTGATAGCATCCGCTATTTTGTACAGTGCCTTCGAGCGCTCCGACTGCTTCATACGGGACCAGACGGGTAAAGCGGCTCTCGCGGCCTTCACCGCCCTGTCCACGTCCGCCTGGTCCGCACAGGGCACTGAAAAAATCTCCTCCCCGGTTGCCGGATTGAGGGTTGTGAAGGTTTTTCCGGAGCCGGAGTCCTCCCAGTTTCCTCCTATGTACATCTTGCATTTTTCCATTTTCTGCCCTCCTATAAATCATTACATTGGCTTATACAAGCTTACAGGATATGGCACAGTAATTCATTGTATTAAGCAATGAATTCATAAAGCATTAATTTGTATAAAATCACAAAGCTATGGGACGGTTTTCACTACACAGATAATCAGGGACATCTTTACAATGTTTTTTAATAATGCTACTATAATGTCCACTGGACAAATACTTTCCCATTATGCATTTGCTTGATTGCCGAATTTCTTTGCGGGCATACGCCGCAAAGAAATTACGCTGCAAACAGGCATTAATATAATTTGAGCGTAAGGCCTCATTCCGGCAATCAGGTTTACCTAAATACATCCGAAAGGAGCGCGGGCATCCGGTCCCGCAGTCTGGAATATGAACAAATTACGATATCCAAAGCTTTTTGAACCTATAATACTTGGCAGTACCATGTTCCGTAACAGGATTTTCGCCTCACCCATTTCGGGGAGAAGTCTGGATTCCAAAAACAGGCCCAATAACGACTGCATAGCCTTTTACGAGCGGAAGGCCATGGGCGGAGCGGCCTCTGTCTGCATTGGAGACTGCGTAGTGGACGCGAAAAACGGTCTCTACGGCGAGTACATGATACATATGGACGACCCCTCGACCCACCACTCATTAAACCTGCTGTCCACCGCCATATCCAGGCACGGAGCGGTTGCCTCCATTGAGCTCCAGCACGGCGGGTTATATTCCATGGGTTCTCATTTCAGCGGTCAGACCGTGTATGGCCCCTGCGACGGAGTATCGCCATATGGATATGAGTATTATGAAATGCCCGAGGATGTCATACTCAGGACAATTGAGAGCTATGCCAACGCTGCGGCATGGGCAAAAAAATGTGGCTTTGGAATGGTGACGATACACGGAGGCCACGGCTGGCTACTCTCCCAGTTTATGTCCTCAAAGGTAAATCGCCGAAAGGACAGATGGGGAGGCAGTCTTGAAAACCGGATGCGGCTACCCCTTGCAATAATTGAAGCCATCAGAAAAAAGACGGGAATGGGCTTCCCCATCGAGATAAGAATCAGCGGCTCGGAGGTAACGCCGGAGGGCTATGACCTGGACGAGGGTATCCAGATTGCAAAAATGCTGGACGGCCATGTGGACCTTATCCATGTCTCCGCGGGGCATCACGAAAATAAGGAAGTTTTCACAGTAACCCATCCCGGCATCTTTTCTGAAGACAGCTGTAATGTCACATACGCCGCTGAAATTAAAAAGCATGTAAAAACCCCTGTAGCCACCGTGGGCGCCCATGGTAATCCTGAGCTTATGGAGGAGATAGTGGCCTCCGGAAAAGCGGATGTGGTTCAAATCGCCCGGGCTCTCCTGGCGGATCCGGACCTTCCCAAAAAAGCGCGCAGAGGCGAGCCGCAGGAAATAAGGCCCTGTCTCAGGTGCCTCCAGTGCTTTTCAAATCTGATTACAAACGGGCAGATATACTGCGCCGTAAATCCTGCCATCGGCAGGGAGCTGGAATACAGATATGCTCTTCCTTTAAGGGAGAAAAAAACCGTCCTTGTGGCGGGCGGCGGCATAGGCGGTATGCAGGCTGCCATCACGGCGGCGGAAAGAGGACACCGGGTCATACTCTGTGAAAAAAGCAGCCGGCTGGGAGGCGTTTTAAAGTGCGAGGAGGCTGTTTCTTTTAAAAATAAAATCAAGGAATATCTTGACTATCAGAAACGACAGATAAATAACCTGGGCATTGAGCTTATGCTCAATACTGCTGCGACTGCCCGGCTGGCAGCTGAGATTTCCCCCGATGCTATTATCGCGTCAATAGGCGCGCGCCCGATAGTTCCTCCTATAAAGGGGATTGAAAACGCGGCAGGGGCGGAGAATATTTATGAAAACCCGGAAATGACAGGCAGGCGGGCATTGGTCCTGGGCGGTGGCCTGGTGGGCATCGAGCTGGCAATCTTTCTTGCGGGCATGGGCAGGGATGTCACCATCATGGAAATGCTGCCAGAGCTCAACAACGGCGGGAACATCCTTCATCAGCTGGCTCTGGACGTGGAAATCAAAAAACACGATATAAAGCTTGCCCTGGCAACGAAAGCTGTTGAAATCACCGATAAAGGCGTGTGGGGCGAAAAGGATGGCAACAGGATTTTTATCGAAGCGGATACCGTGATCTATGCCATGGGCCAGGAACCCCTTTATGAGGAGGCCGCGGCCCTGGGTAAATGTGCTCCCGAATTCTATCAAATAGGCGACTGTGTTTCCCCCGAAAACATTATGAAAGCCACCAGTATGGCAGACGCGGCGGCACGCAACCTGTAAAGCAGTATCCACAAAGCTGATGTGGCAAGTCCTTAAGTGAAAAGCCTATATCTGTAAAGTGATACACATTGCAGTTAAAATCAATATTGCGCGGCATCCAAATCCCGGAATGCCGCGCTTCGTCATCAATTAATGGGTATCAGTTATTATGCCGCTGAGCCCTCTCTTCCTTTCTCATACAGACTGTAAGTAATCACCCCCATAGCCGGGGCTTATACCGGCAATCTCCGATATGGTGTCGCCATATGTCTTTCTTTGTTATTTTCCGGCCACTTTCTTCAACCACTCTTCGTATCGCTTTTTCTGCTCGTCCCTCTCAAAGGGAATGCCGTATTGGTAGCAGTCAACTACATCCGCATCCTTTACAATCTCATCATAAGGGGTGCCCACAACGGACTTTTTGCTGTGGTTTTTGGTGGCGAGAGCTATAATCTCCTGCTCCTCGGGAGTGAAAAGATCCCCAAGGCTCTTTAAAAAGCTTTTAACAGGCTCATAGCCCGCTTCCGCATGCCCGGGCTGTTTTCCCGTTACAATGCGCCCATAATCATGGACTGCGCATGCACAGGCTGCCAGCTCCGGATTCACTCCCCTTTCCAGGGCCATCATATATGCCAGCCGGGCAGAAGAGGCCATGTGCAGTTTTTCCCAATCCGCAGAGGCATACCTGTCGGGTATCATTTCCCCGTATTTATCAATTTCGCGCATAAGAGCAATCTGAAGCTTCAGTAATCGGCTCTCCAACATCACCATCTCCTTGGTACCTTATTTGTATTTGCTTTTATATAATTCCATTGCTTTTTCAAGAAGCTTCACCCTGTGGTTTTCTATATCCTCATTGATAACCATATCCAGCAAACTGTTAAGAATATGTCCCACAGCCGGGCCTTCACTCACCCCCGACTTTATCAAATCGTCCCCGTTTACCGAGAGCTGCTCCAGTCTGAAGCACAGACCTTCCCGGAGGATTTCATCAAGAATTCGCTCCGCGCGGTCAATATCCTCTCCACTTCCTCCATGCATGACGGCCCGCTTTAAGGCAATAAGCTTCCGGAGGATATCCTCACCTGCCTTATTGAGCCACCTTTTAATACATATCCTGTCCGGATTTATCCCACAGTCCCGGTATGAGACAAGCTTTGATACGGTTTTTATCGTTTCATTGTCATACCTGAGCGTCCTCAAAGCCTCCGCGGCGGCTCGTCCCGGGTTTTTACAGTCCGAAATATGGCTCAGCAGGATAGCAAGCCTGATTTGGATATCGGCCGGAGCGGCCGATATGCTTTTAAGGGTGCGCTCCCAAATTCCCCTTTCCCGCAGGCTCCTCAGCCGGGGAATTATAACAAAAATAACACCGGAATGCTCTCTCAAAACAGTATGGGCACCGGTTCCGCACAGCAGCATTTTCATCTCGGCCATTATACGCTCAGCCGGGATAGTTTTTAGACGCTCCTTTTCTGAAAAAATAGCGGCGGAGGTCTCCCGGGCTATGGAAAAGTTAAATACCGAGGCAAATCTCAGCGCTCTCAATATGCGCAGAGCGTCCTCCTGAAATCTTTGACGGGCATCTCCGACGCACCTTATTATTCCCGCCAGCAAATCCTCCCTGCCGCCGAAATAATCGACGAATCCTGATTGAGGGCTATATGCCATTGCGTTTATCGTGAAATCTCGCCTGCTCAAGTCGGCCTTCAGGCTCCCAACAAACTCCACCTTATCCGGATGCCTGTTGTCAGAATACTCGCCTTCCACCCGAAAGGTAGTTATCTCCACAGGAGACCGGCCGATAAAGACCGTAACAGTGCCATGCTTAACGCCTGTTTCAACCACCTTGAGTCCCTTAAAGCAGCTTAATACTTCTCCGGGCAGCGCGTTTGTGCAAATGTCCCAGTCATGGGCACTCTTGCCCAATATTCCGTCCCGCACACTGCCTCCCACAATATATGCCTCATACCCGTTTCGCGCCAGTTTGGTTAAGGCTGTCTTAACATAGTCAGGTAGCTCAATATTCATTTGCCGCTCCGAGCCTTCCTTATGTGGGTAACACCTTCACGGTGTATTTCTCCAGAAGACGCAGGGGATGGTATGACATCTTTGATATTCTCAAGCCTTCCCTGCCCACATCCTCTTCTCTGTTGATATACTTGGTTTCAGGGGTAGATATGTTTTTGGCATATTCATTTACAATCATCTGATATGCGCCATGATAATCAGTGTCTGCCTTCTCAATATGGATAAACAGGGTATCATAGACTATTTCCCCCACTGAGATAGACACAACTTTATCATCCACCGAAATAAAGCCGCCGACCATGCCATACCTCTCGTAGTTGTCTATTACCTCAAAAACTTTGGCTTTCTCTTCAATCCCGATAGCATCCTCCATTATGTTTTTTGAATAATACTCTTCCAGGAAATCTCTGATTTTTTTGATATTGGAGCCGTCAATAAGGTTGAAGGAATACCCGGGATAAAACCTTTTAAACCTGTTTATGTGATTTCTCTGTCCGGCATACTTGCGACCGGACAGGCTCACTATATTACGGGCCTCATACAGGTAGTCAAACCAGTCCCTTTCCGGATTAATCTCCAGCCTGCCGTACATTTCCTGCAGTATCTTCAGCTCGTCGGAGGACACAATACAGAAAACTAAGGGCACACCCTTTTCTTTGCACATACTGTCTACTTTTAATATGTTTTTCTTAATATCCTTTCCGAGAGGAATCGAAAACATATATTCCCCGTCCACCTTATGCCTGATGAAAAGGGTCTGGTTTTCATCTATAAAATAGTGGCTGTCAAAAAAATCACGCCACATAAACAGACCGCCGACAGTGTTGTCACATAATCGGTTTGTCGCCTTGGTCAATAAGGGCCTTACTTTTTCTATATCGCTGAGTGTCAGCCTTGTAAAGTTCACATCTTTCTCTCCAGTAAACATATATGATTTGATATATTTAATATATAATATATTATTTTTCAAATTATATCAATCAAATTAAATATCTAGTATGTGTCAAGTAAACGTTGGCAAGTTTCATAACAAGGGAAATTGTTCAGAAAAGCTTGCTGAAATTAATGATGTTAACAAATGAAAGGAACAGTAATCCCCATAATTATTCTTTAATCTGCC
>JAAYOP010000061.1 GCA_012520295.1 Clostridiales bacterium
TTTTGTGCTATTCTTTTCATAGAAGCTATCCCTTTCTGTGATTGGTTTGTTAGCACTTACCATTTTACCACAGTTAGGGGTCAGCTTCTTCTTTTTTTAGACCATATCATTGTACACTATACAGACGTTTATTTTTTTATAAGTCTTTCGGCTTTACAGCATTGATGAAAAAAGGTAAAATGGCCATAATAATGCGAAAAATCAATTTTGACATATATTTTAGGAGATATGAAAATGGAGCTGATTAAAACAATTTCGGAGCTGTCATCGCTGCCTGCGCCTTCGGGCTTTGAGGACCTGGCAGCCGATAGAATCCATGAGATGATGGCTTCCTGCATGAATGAAGTGTGGCGGGATACAATGGGCAATGTTATCGGGGTAAAGCGCTCGCGAAAAGCCGGAGCTAAAAAGCTTCTTTTAGACGCCCACATGGATGAAGTGGGGATAATCATAACTGGCAACGAGGAGGGCTTCCTGAAGTTTCAACCACTGGGCTCCCTTGATCCGAGAAATCTTCCGGGTAGCGAGGTGGTTCTTATGACCGACCCTCCCATGTCAGGAGTTATAGCCTGTCTGCCGCCCCATGTGCTGTCAGCGGAGGAAAAGGAGAAGGTTATACAGGTTAAGGATCTCTGTATAGACGCAGGCCTCTCGGACAGGGAGGCATCAGAGCAAATTCCTCCGGGCACTCCGGGGGTTTTCAAAAGCGGTTTTTTCAGGCTAGGTGAAAATCAATTCAGCGGCAAAGCCTTTGACAACAGGGTATGTGTGGCCGTTATGCTGGATGCCTTATCAAAGCTGAAAGACAGGGAGCTTGACGTGGAGCTGTATGCAATGGCCAGCTCCCAGGAAGAGCTGGGTACAAGAGGTGCCACAACGGGAGCCTTTTCAATTGAACCGGATTATTGCGTTGCCATAGATGTCACTTTCGGGAAAACTCCCGGCTCACCAAAAACAGGAACATATAAGCTTGGGGGAGGGCCCACAATCGGCATAGGACCCAACATCAATATGAAACTGTATAATAGGCTTGTGGAGCTGTGCGAGAATAACTCAATTCCATACCAGATTGAGGTTATGGCGGGACAAAGCGGCACAAACGCCTGGCCGATTCAAATATCGCGAGGAGGCGTCGCCACGGCGATTCTCTCTGTACCTTTAAAATATATGCACAGTCCCATAGAGACCTTTGCCGTATCTGATGCCCAGGCGGCTTCAGATATACTGGTAAAGCTTCTGGAGAACTGGGAATACCCGGCAGAGCAGATATAGGACTATTACAAATATACTACGGCAGCCGTTCGCCGAAAGAACGGAGGCCGCGTTGCGCGGTGTGGGGAGCATATTATGCTGGACAGTATTAAGGAGCTTTGTGCCCTTCCCGGACCCTCGGGGCGGGAGGAGGCCGTCAGAGCTTATATAAGGAAACAAGTCTCTGCGCATGCAGATGAAATAATTGAAGATACCATGGGAAACCTTTTGGTTTTTAAAAAAGGTGGGAGGAGCCCTTCGGGCCCGCTTATGTTTGCCGCTCATATGGATGAGGTTGGTGTAATAATCACCTCCATTGAGGACGACGGATATCTAAAGTTTGATTTTATCGGCGGAGTGGACCGGAGAGTTGTACTCGGCAAGCGGGTCTTTATCGGGGAGAACATGATACCGGGAGTTATAGGTGTTAATGCTGTTCATTTAACAACCCCTGAGGAGAGAAACAAAATTCCAAAGCTCAGGGAGCTTTCAATAGATATTGGCGCAGGCAGCCGGGAGGAGGCAGAAAAACATGTAAAGCTCGGCGATGCCGGCGTATTTGAGCCCTCGATAACCGAGTTGGGAAACGGATTTCTCAAAGCCAAGGCTCTGGACGACAGAGTTGGATGTGCTGTAATGCTCAGGCTTATCAGGGATACCCTTCCTGTGGATACATGGTTTGCCTTTACGGCACAGGAGGAGGTGGGCTGCCGAGGCGCCGCTGTTGCGGCATTCAGGATAAAGCCCTCCGTTTCAATAGTCCTTGAAGGTACTACCGCCGCCGACCTGCCCTCACAAAAGGGGGGCGACAAGGTGTGTATTCCCGGAAAAGGACCGGTGATACCTTTTATGGACAATGGAACGGTGTATGACAGAAAGCTTTTTGAAGAGCTGACAAAGCTGGCGGAGACAAACGGCATCCCCTGGCAGACAAAGACGTATATCTCCGGCGGGACAGACGCAAGTGCCATCCAGAAGAGCGGGGAAGGGGCCAGGGTCGCAGCCATATCGGCGGCAGTCAGATATATTCATTCCCCCTCATCGGTGGTGTTTTTAAATGATATTGCCGGCATATACAGGCTGGCCCGTCTGTATATGGAGACATTGTGATAAATAACTCAGGACGGAGGAGATATAAATAGACAGTCTTGGAATTACGCCGCGTATACTGGATTTGTCGGCACAGGCTTTGGAGAGGGTGTCAAAAGAGTTTGCCTCTATAGATGTGATAGCTGAAAGAAATACGGCAAAGGTACTTGCGGCTTTTCAGAATAACAGGGTGTCTGATTCCATTTTCGGCGGAACCACCGGCTACGGTTACGACGACAAGGGGCGGGAAGTGCTCGAAAGCATATATGCGGAGGTTTTCGGCACCGAGGCCGCTCTGGTGAGAATCGGATTTGTGAGCGGAACCCATGCCATTTCCGCGGCGATTTTCGCCTGCCTGTCGCCAGGAGATGTTCTGCTGTCGGCCACCGGAACGCCCTATGATACTTTGCTGGGGGTTATAGGTATAACCAGAAACTATCACGGCTCCCTGAAACACTACGATATCAGGTATAAACAGGCCGATATGAAGCCATCTGGTGACCCTGATATGGCGGCCATAGCTGAAAAGGCCGCGGATAAAAATGTTAAAGCGGTCTTCGTTCAACGCTCCAGAGGCTATTCCGGCAGGCCCGCTCTTTCAACAGAAAAAATAGGAGAGATCATAAGCTGTGTAAAGAGCGTCAATCCCGATGCCTGTGTGATTGTGGATAATTGCTATGGCGAATTTGTTGAGGAGCTTGAGCCTGGCCAGGTGGGGGCGGATATTATAGCAGGCTCACTGATAAAAAACCCGGGCGGAGGGGTTGCACCCACAGGAGGCTATGTTGCCGGAAGGGCGGATTTGGTAGAAGCGGCATCCTTCAGGATGACAGCACCGGGAATAGGCGGCGAATGCGGCCCCACCCTGGGCAACAGCAGGCTTCTCTATCAGGGACTCTTTATGGCGCCCCATACGGTTGCCCAGGCTCTGAAGACAGCGGTCTTTGCTGCCTCCCTGATGGAGCTTCTGGGATATAAAACCTCACCTGCATCAAACGCTTTGCGAAGCGACATAATACAGGCAATTGATTTTGGTGACGCGGAGCTTTTAAAGCGGTTTTGCCAGGGGATTCAGGCAGGGGCTCCGGTGGACAGCTTTGTAACACCTGAGCCCTGGGAAATGCCCGGGTACGACTGCCCGGTTATTATGGCCGCCGGGGCGTTTATTCAAGGTTCGTCAATAGAGCTGTCGGCGGACGCTCCAATGAAAGAGCCCTACAGGGTCTATCTTCAGGGAGGTTTGACATTTGAAGCCGGAAAGCTTGGGATTATGAGAGCGGCGTCATTACTGCCCTGAATTCTGAATAAGATAAGCATGGGGAGGTGTCTTTCCTATGCTTTTGTTAAGGAGAATTCGCAGTCGCATACGATTCCCGCACTTTAGGAGCAGACCAAGAAGAAGCCGGCCAAAATCAAATGGAGTAACGCTTTTTGTTGTTCTGGTATTAATACTGACAATCTTCGCCATCCTCTATAGCAGACTCACTCCAATTGTAAGCGAGATGGCTGTCGCAGGCGCGAAAAACACAGTGACAAATGCCATTAACAGCGCCGTAAATGCCAGGATGGCGGCAGGAGAGATGAATTACAAGGATATTGTGCGCCTTGAAAAGGACGAGACGGGAAAGGTGACGGCGCTGATAACCGATATGTCCAGGATTAATGCACTTAAATCTGAGATATCCTATGATATAATAAAGATGATAACAGATGACAGGATTACACGGGTCAGCATACCTGTGGGCAACCTGATAGGTGGCAGTCTGTTTTCCGGTATGGGACCGAATATACCGGTAAAAATTGTAGCAGCCAGCGCGGTGTCTACCAACTTTTCCAATCAGTTTTCATCCTCGGGCATAAATCAGACAAGGCATCAGATAGTAGTCAAAGTCGGGGTGGCAATCAAGGTTCTGATACCTGGAAAAACCGTTAAAACGGAAGTGGAAACCGAGCTGACAGTTGCTGAAACCATCATAGTCGGCAGCGTGCCCGATAGCTTTACATATTTTGAGGAAAGCGAAAAGTGGGATACCGGAACCGAAAAATATGATATTATGAGCTGAAAAAGGAATGGTCATAAATGGACATAAGAGAACAGATTGAAAAGCTCAGAGAGGAAATAAACAGGCATGACTACCTGTATCATGTACTGGATGATCCGGAGATAGACGATTTTGAATATGACGCTCTTATGAAAAAGCTGATTAAGCTGGAGGAAAAGTATCCGGAGTTTAAAACCTCCGATTCGCCCACACAGCGCATTGGAGGCGCTCCTCTGTCGTCCTTTGCACAGGTAACCCACCAGGTGCCACTGGAGAGCCTTGGCGATGTTTTTTCCCACGAGGAGCTTCGGGCCTTTCATATTCGAATGCAAAACGTGGTACCGGATATCGAGTACACTGTGGAGCCGAAGGTAGACGGTCTGTCCGTGTCCCTGATATATGAAAACGGGATATTTACAAGGGGAGCGACGCGGGGGAACGGCCTTGTTGGCGAGGATATTACGGAAAACCTTAAAACAATTAAATCAATACCCCTTAAAATTGATGATGCGCCCGAGCTTTTAATTGTTCGGGGCGAGGTGTTTATGCCCAAAGCAGTATTTGAGTCTCTTAACGAGGAAAGGGAAATAAGAGGGGAAAAGCTGTTTGCAAATCCCCGAAACGCCGCGGCCGGAACCATGCGCCAGCTTGATCCCAAGGTGGTGTCAAGCCGAAAGCTTGACATATTGGTGTTCAGAATTCTGCTGGTAAAGGGCATAAGCTTTACAAGGGATTCGGAAGCCCTTGAGTATCTAAAAGAAAAAAGATTTAAGGTAATACCATATAAGGTGTGCAGTGATTTTGAAAGCTGTATGGCCGAAATAAACCGCCTGGGTGAAGAAAGAGACAGCTTCCCCTTTGGCATAGATGGGGCTGTAGTCAATCTGAATTCTCTCAGTGAAAGGGAAAGGCTTGGCAGCACTTCCAAATCACCCAGATGGGCGGTGGCATATAAATATCCCCCTGAAAAGAAGGAGACCGTTCTCAGGGATATAATTGTCCAGGTCGGGCGCACCGGAGTGCTGACGCCCAAGGCAATAGTGGAGCAAGTCAGACTTGCCGGTACCAATGTTACGGCGGCAACCCTTCACAACCAGGATTATATTGATGAAAAGGATATCAGGATTGGCGATACGGTTATTGTAAGAAAGGCCGGTGAGATTATTCCCGAGGTAATAGGGGTGGTGTTGTCAAAAAGGCCTGATAACGCCGTACCCTTTAAGCTGCCCGATGTGTGCCCGGAATGCGGCTCGCCGGTAACACGCGATGCTGACGAGGTGGCAGTCAGGTGTACAGGCGCTGAGTGCCCGGCTCAGCTTTTACGAAATATTATTCATTTTGCCTCCAAGGGGGGAATGGATATAGCCGGACTGGGAGTATCGGTTGCAAAGCAGCTGATTGAAAATGGGCTAATATCGTCGGCGGCCGATCTCTATTATCTTAAGGCGGAGGATATCGCCGGACTTGAGAGAATGGGGAAAAAGTCTTCGGAAAACCTGATAAGGGCAATTGAAGACTCTAAAAGCCGTGGAATGGCAAAGCTCATTACCGCTCTGGGCATACGCCAGGTAGGGGAGAGCGCTGCAAAAGCCCTTGCGGGATACTTCGGTTCCATTGACAGGCTGGAGCAGGCAGATATTGAAGAGCTTACCGGCATACGGGATATCGGAGCGGTGACTGCAGGCTTCATTAAAGAGTGGTTTGAAAATCCCCAGTCCAGGCACCTGCTGTCAAGACTGCGGGAAGCGGGGGTAGATATGACAAGCCGAACCCAAGGGTCCGATCTGAGATTTCAAGGACAGACCTTTGTGCTCACCGGCACATTGGAAAGATATTCAAGACAAGAGGCAAAGGAAATACTGGAGGGTATGGGAGCGAAGGTTTCCGGCTCGGTTTCAAAGAATACAACGGCGGTAATAGCAGGCGAAAACGCAGGTTCGAAGCTTGAAAAAGCCCAGTCTCTGGGAATTAGGATTATGGATGAAAATGCTTTTTATGAAATGATAGAATAATGAGATTTTAATCTTGTCAAAACAGAATACCTGTGTTATACTATGGCTCGGCTGATAATGCGGCGCCATAGCCAAGTGGTAAGGCAGAGGTCTGCAAAACCTTTATTCCCCAGTTCAAATCTGGGTGGCGCCTCCATTAAAAACGAAAATGCAGAGTCCATGGACTATGCATTTTCGTTTTTTTACTCTATCTTTAACCCAAATAAAACACGGTTCGTCAAACAAATTCTGTAGCACGAACCGTGTTTTTGTGTTCTTATACCTTGGAGAAGGGCGCCTCTCCCAAGGCATGAAACGTAGAAAATCCTGTAAAAATAAAAGTTCCTGGGAAACGGAAGAACATTTATACACAGCATCCGCCCGGCTTAAGATAGTATTGCTCAAATATTGAAAATAGTTTAGAGCATATATCCAATAACACTATTTAATTTCCTTGAACGGGCATACAAGGTTTGTGCCTACATGGAGAAACATGACAATCTTGATATATGACATGGACATATCTGATAACTATTAAAAAGATATATACTATAATTATGAAACATATGCTATTATTTTAAAGGAAATCAAGGGACTGTTAATGAGTTGCCGACTTTGGGGCACACTGGACATGGAGGAGAATAATGGTCAAATATAAACGCATTCCCATGGAGACGCTTGTAAATGTCCGGGATTTGGGCGGATATGCGGCAAAGGACGGTAAAATAACAAAATACGGGCAGTTTTTGCGTTCAGACTGTCCGATAGGCATTTCTGAAAAAGATATTCTGTTTTTAAAAGAATACGGGGTTACCCTGTCTATCGATCTGAGAGGAGTGGACGAAGTTGAAAGCACTCCCAGTGATCTTGCCGGACTGGAGGGCCATACTTACAGGCATTGCCCCATATCAAGAGAGCATTCCGTGCTTAAATCAAAAGATGAAAAAAACAGAGCCCAGGAATCGGTGCCTCCTGGAGAGAACTTTGATCTGGGGGACAGCTATATTGAAATAGCTGAAACGGCAAAGCCATGGGTAAAGCAGGTTTTTGAGCTTTGCGCAGAGTGGGACGGGGGAGTATTATTCCACTGCTTCATAGGAAAGGACAGGGTCGGCATAATATCAGCTATCCTGCTGGGTGCCTGCGGCGTGTCCGCTCCGGATATTATGATGGACTACAGTGCCTCAATGAGCTGTCTCAGGCCAAAATATAATACTATGAACACTGACTTCCTGCCTCAAAAACGGGGGCGCCCTGATTATTCCTGGGGCTTTTTCGGCTCGGTACCGGAGAGTATGGAGGCCCTGCTCTGCCACCTGAACGAAAAATATGGGGATATACCGGGATATTTGAAAGATTGTGGAGTTACCGAAGATCTGATTAATATGCTTCGTGAAAAACTGCTGGAAGATGTTGAGCAAACATAAATTTATTAAATATTATTAAAAAAGATGACACAAAGGGAAAAACATGGTATTCTATGGTGGCAATCCATAGGAGACCTTTAAATTACAAAATGTTAAGATGGAGGCAAAAGAATGAAAACAAAGGTTCAAAAAAGACTGACACTGCTACTTGTACTGGCATTGGCCATATCCCTTTTTGCAGGCATATCAGTCGGTACCGCGGCGGAGGGCGATACTATTTACCTGGCGTTCACCTCCGACGTTCACTACGACACAGCCTATGAGCAGAATCACCTTGATGTCTGGCTGACCAATATACAAAAGGTTGTGGACGGCATAGACTATATGGGTTTCTGCGGGGATGTTGGCAGCGCATATGCAGCCACCACGGATAAATACTGGGAATTTGTGCAGGCTGCAATAGATACTGCCAATAAATATGTTGAATCGGGCTTTATCAAAAACCGCAACATATTTGTGGATGGAAACCACGAGTGGTATCCCAGCGCCGGCGGTGACAAGACCAACAACCCTGATCATCCAACGGTAAAACAGTTTGAGCCCATTGGCGAGTCTGTCAGAACAGATGACTACATAATCTACAGCTTTGGAGCCGCAA
The DNA here is from genome assembly GCA_012520295.1 of Clostridiales bacterium. GTDB lineage: Bacteria > Bacillota > Clostridia > Oscillospirales > Oscillospiraceae > JAAYOP01. The sequence continues at coordinate 8,399 of JAAYOP010000061.1, forward strand.
GCACGGCGGCAAATCATGCCCAGGAATTCCTGGATGAGGATATCGAAACACTTAAAGCATATCTGGAAACGGCACCGACGGATATTCCGATTATAATTCTTACCCATTTCCCGATACATTGCTTTTCTTCGAGATATTCGAATAATGCCGATAAAATGATCGATCTTTTAAACAACTACCATAATGTTATATTCCTATGGGGTCATAACCACAATGTAAATGACACCTATTACGACAGAGTACACGTTGCTGGCGATGAGCTGGAGATAACGGATAACGTCTTTAGAAACATAGCTTTTACATATTTGGCGGCTGGTTGTATGTCCGATGCCGAATATTCTACCGGCAGTGCTTTTGTTGAAGGAAAGGGGCTGCTCATGGTGATCAATGGCAGCGAAGTTAGCTTTGCATACTATGACCATGAGGGCAATGCCCTGGCTGAAGCCGTAACTGTTGATATAAGCAAGCCATATAACGCAGAGGGCCCATTTACAATCAAGTTCAAAGACGGTATTGACGGCTCGATAATAGCTGAGCAAACCGTTGAAAAGGGCAAAGCCGCAACTGCTCCCGAGGCCCCTGAGCATGACGGCTATGAATTTATCGGCTGGAACAGAGATTTCGACAATATTACAGGCAATATGGTAGTAACAGCACTTTATGATGTTGTTAAGGTTCCTTTGACTCCGCAGGCAAAGCTGGATAAAAACTATGTTTACCTGAGCCTTGCAACTGCCGAGGGAACCGTTGTGGGTAAGAGCGGAAAGCCCATAGCTCTCTATCCGATACCCTGGACCGAGGGTATGACCGTTGTGGACGCTGTTACAAAGCTCCATGAGCTTGAATATGAAGCCGGTGTTGAAGGTGTGGCGGCGGATAATCCATATGGTTTCTATTGCTTCACAAAAATATGGGGTATGACACCTGAATACAATACTCTTGCTTTCGATTCAAACAATTATTTGGATGCAGGTAATAAAACAAAAGGCGGAGATGTATATTATTTTGTCGCATATGGGGGAATGGAAGCCACATATGCAACAACAAGCCTTATATCTCCCTGCAAGGCAGAGGCGGTTACAGGTGACAGCATCTCCATGCAGGTTTTGGCAATGAATATGAATCCCGACTATACATACAGCCCTGTGGGATTTGCCGCCGATATATACGTCGGAAAAAGCTTTGACAGCCTGACCGACACCGGTACTGATTCCAATGACCTGGGTAATTTCTCAATCAGTTTTGATGCCCTGGGTACCTACTATGTGGTGGCAAAGGACAAAGCCGGCGTACATGCCGATGCGGTTGCTGTCGTTGATATCAAAAACGCAGATGATTTAACTCCGCTGTATGAAATTGTGCGTACAAGTATGACCATAAAGGTAAATGGTGAAGTTAAAGCAATAGAGGCCTACAATGTTGATGGTTCCACATATCTGAAGCTTCGCGATGTGGCCTTTACGCTCAACGGAACGGGCTCTCAGTTCTCGGTCGATTACGACGAGGCAACAAAGACAATTAACTGCGTTACGGGAGCTGCCTATTCTCCGGACGGAAAAGAGCTGCAAATAGGCGAGGACAAGTCTGCCGTTGGCAAGCCCAGTTCACAGAGCCTTATTATCGACGGGAAGACCTCCAATCTGACCGCATTTAGTTTTGCCGGTAACAACTTCTTCAAACTCCGTGAGCTTGGCAAAGCATTTAAGTTCGATGTAGACTATGACGATGCGACAAGAACGGTGCTTATAAACAGCAGGGAGGTTGTTTCTGCCGAGGAAAAAGGCGATCCTATAGGCACAGCATACTTCTTTGCAGTAACTGACAACGATATACTCACCGACACCGAAGGAAAAGAAATTGCATACTATCCAATTTCCATATACAACGGTGATACAATTGCCGACGCTATCACAACTCTCCATCAGGAGGCCTATGGGGACGGATACGCCTGGGGCTATGAGGAAAACAGCAGCTATGGCTATGTGCTCAACAAGCTGTGGGGTATTGATTGCGGCAGCATGTCCTATGGCGGCGGATTGTGGACTGACTTCTCAGAGGGCCTTCACTGCGATCCCAATGACCCGGCTGAAAACGGCATGATTATCTATCTCAACAACTTCACAAGCTCAGCAGGCATACACTGCAGAACCGGATATTTCGATATGCAGTATGTTGAGCTCAACGCGGGCGAGTCCATCACATTGACCTACAACCGCTGCTCGGGAGACGGCGTGGTCAAGGCATGCTCATCGGCACCGGTATATGTGGACGGTGAATCAAAGGGCTCTACCGACGGCAGTGGAAAGATTGAGCTGACCTTTGACGCTCCCGGTGAATACATTGTCAGAGGAGAAGGCAGAGATTCCTTTTCATGCGCCGTATGCTATGTGGTTGTAAAATAGTTTCTGCGATATAAAAAACACTGTAAAACAAACGGCCGGATTATGTCCGGCCGTTTGTTTTGAAAGATTTGACATTCTATGTTGCTAATGAATATAATTGCAAATAGTATAATGAACTTAGAACTTCTGGAGGTACCCAATGAGCCTCGAGTATGAGATAGTGCCCTATGATAAAATAAAGGACATTAAGATCACACTTGCTGATATCAGCTGCCGCCCGTACCACGAACACAAGGATTATGAGGTATTGGCGGTTCTCCGGGGAAGGGCGAAAATAAGGGTGAGTACATCGGAGTTTTATGTTTCAAAGGACTCAATTGCGGTATTTAACTCCAGACAACCCCATAAAATTGATGCCGAAGGCGGACAGGTTACAGCCTTGACAATACAGTTTTCGCCTTTTTTGTGCCGAGAATACTACCCCCATGCGCGCAGGCTGATATTCAGCAATGAAAATGTGTCGAGCGCAATAGATAAAAAGCTAAACGGTGAGTTAATGGACCATATTTGCCGCACGGCCATGAACTATTTCAGAGATGACCGGCTTTTTGAGTTAAAATGCCTCAGGGATATAATGCATCTGCTGGTCTTGTTTGCCGAAAATCTGCCATGCAAATATATCAGCCCTGAGCAATACCATCGAAGAGTGTCAAAGGAAGCCAGAATTAATGCTATCACGTCCTACCTGGATACTAAATACCAGCATTCCATACGTCTTGAGGATGTGGCTAAGCTGGTTGAGATGACACCTGCCTATCTCTCTCATTTTTTTTCAAAGAACATTGGTATCAGTTTTCAGGAATACCTTAATAATCTGAGATTTGAGCACGCGCTTCGACAAATTGACAGAAAGCTGCCTCTGCGGGATATTGCCGAAGGAAGCGGGTTTTCTGATCCTAAATACATGACAAAGATGTTTGTGAAAAAAACCGGTATGACTCCTTCAGAGTACAGGAACAGATTTAAGAAGATAAAAAAACGTCAGCGACAGAAAGCCGAAAAAAAGCCTAATGGGTATTCCTATTCCGAAGAAGAAAGCCTGAAACTTATTCAAGAATATTTAATGTCTGATGAACAACTCGAAAAAGCAACAACAGCAATACTTTGACAGCGTTTTTAATTTTTCAGGGTGCATATAATCAGTCAATAAATGTATCTGAAACGGGCAAAAAGGTTTGTTTTGCCCGTCAAAAGAAGCAAATTTGCACTTTTAATAAATTCGTTTCGTAAAACGAATTTGTTCAGTGGATATTATATAAACGGTTATATAAGCTCTAACTCTTATATTCTGTTCTGATGGAAGAGGATCCTCATATTTAAACAGGTTATGAAACAATGTTAATAGACCTGGATGAGCTTTTGTGAAAAAACATTCATGTATAGTGTACAATGATATGGTCTAAAAAAAGAAGAAGCTGACCCCTAACTGTGGTAAAATGGTAAGTGCTAACAAACCAATCACAGAAAGGGATAGCTTCTATGAAAAGAATAGCACAAAA
>JAAYOP010000062.1 GCA_012520295.1 Clostridiales bacterium
GTAATGAATCCTGGTACAGGATCAGGGCAGAGTTGAAAGACATTCCGGGAAAACAATGGTTTGACGGACTAATGTTCGTATGGTTAAATTCGCCCTTTTATATTTGCAGCAAAAGCGAATTGACGATTAAGGAGAATGTAATCGAATTATCTCTAAAATGCGGTAATAATATTCAAAATGCGATAGATACATTAAGCCAATGCATCGTCAAAGCAGACAAAATGATTCGTAACAGCGCAACAACCTATAGAAAAACCGGAACGGTTACATCTATTCACCATTATCCCCATTAATACTAAAGGAGCCGCCCGCCCGGGAGCCAAGCTTACTTTTCCGAAAAACATGACAATACCTCCCTTACAAACTTTTCCGGCTCGTTTATCCACGGGTTGTGCCCGGAATGCTCAAACCATATAATTCTTTTATCAGGCGCATCCAGACCCTGCACATATTCCTCGACCAGTACCGTAGGAGCATTGACATCATGCCGTCCGAGGAAAAAGCAGACAGGCACATCAAGTTTAATGTAATCCGTTCTCATATCGATGGTATAAAGCTGCTGGTACACATGATTAAATGTGTTGACGATTCCGCGGAAAAAGTTGATCTTATCAAGCAGCCCATATTCTGAAGAACCAACGTCACGGAAGGTGTTGTAGCCCGGATTTTGAATTTTGGGATTGGCCGCCATATAAGCGCTGAGATAGTTCAGATACACTGCGCTTTTTCATGTAACATCATTTCCGTAATAGGGTGGTTCACCATTTGCTGTAAGTCGTTCTATTAAAGCGGTATCGCCTTTGGATTGTGCTATTTCAAGGGCCTTCGCGTAATCAATCCGCTCGGTTTCGGCAAAGTCCACCATTTGCCCTGTGCCAATAAAAGCGTGATAAGACTCCGGGTACTTATCAACAAGGAAAATCCCCAGGGCACTGCCCCATGATTCCCCCATCAGATAGATTTTCTCCTGCGAAAAGCGGTCCTTTAAGTACTCAGTCAGAGCGTGACCATCCTGAATATAGGTTTGTGCGGTAATGTTTTTCGTTTTTTCCGCATAATAGGACTTTCCGGAACCGGGCTGATCCCAGTTGACAACGACAAAATGCTTCTCCAGCTCCGCCAGCTCATGCCGTACCGCCGCCATTTGCGTACCGCCGGGACCGCCCGCCAAAAAGAGCAGGACCGGTGCGTTTTTGTTTCAACCTCTTATACTGATCCACTGCTTCCTGCCATTAAGGTCAAGTTTTATAAGCTTGGAAATACTGTTTTCGGGCATATTCCCGTTTTTATCAACAATACGCGGAGTGAATGCGGCAAGCTGCGAAATGGTAATAAGCCCTGCGTTCAATATCACTGTTATGATAAAGAATATCACCGTCTTTTTCAGGGAAATGAACTTCTTTTCGTTTCTCTTTTTCCTTATGCGTGCAATAACGCAATAAGCCAACAGGATAAAAATCCTTATAAGTACAGCGACCGATAAAACAGTCAAAAAGAAAAATATAATAATCTGAATCATGGCAAACCTCCATTATTGTTTAATGTGTGCGCCTTCAAGAGAGTTGCCCATCACCGGAACATCGGTGATGCGGCTGATATGCACCATTATTGTATTGTCGTCAAAATAGTATTCTTCGTCCCATACCGCCTGGTAAAGCTGACGTTTTGTAAAGACCTTCTCGGGATGTTCTAAAAAAAACAGAAGCAGCTTGTATTCCTTTGCGCCAAGTTCAATCGGCTCTCCATCCTTATAAGCGCAGCATTTTTCTTTATCTATCGATAAATTTCCATATGTAATGTATGCGGAAGATTTTTCTTTCGGTGAAAGATACTCATTAGCATAATGTATTTGCTTCATCGGTATTTGCTTTTTCATTGAACGCGGTACAAACTGACTATATTGATTTTTTGATGTATGTTAGCAGGGCTTTTACTTAGTTGCTATTATATTGGCTTATCATTCAATTCCTTTATAGCCGTTCTTCTCTGCATGCCCCAGCAGATACAAGAATGCGAATGCCGGAATTCGTATTATATTCTTTCCTGACTTGGTATTGTGAATTCCAAAGTCGCTGGCGTTTTTGGTTACAACGATTGCGGCTGACGCCTCTCCACTCAGCTCGGAAATCGCATCGTCATCGGAAATGTGCGCACGTTCCCGATATTTGACCTCTATGAGAATGTTCTTTATATTTGGATAATCCACTACAATATCGATTTCCTTTCCTTTTCTGCCGCCGCGGAAATATCCAACGGACGTAGCCTGTTGGTAATAAAATGCTGCAACATGCTTGTAGACTGCCGTCTCAACAACCTTACCCATCTCCACAGGGTTAGTGAGCAATGAATCGTCCATTAGAACGGCGTTTCGAATAGCTGCATCTGCAATATAAATTTTGGGGCTGGCTTTCAGTATTTTTTTGCCCGCCATATTTACCGGCCAGCTCTGATAAATTAGATTGGCACTTTCCATGTATTGAATATAGTTTACTACCGTTGGTCTCGATACACCGCTTAGTTCCTTTGCAATAGCCTCGATTGAAACTATCTCTGATGATACATTACACAGATACAGGAATATCCGCTCCAACTCAATGGGATTTCTGATGTTATACAGCGCAGGAAGGTCGCGCTTTAGCACCTTGTCGACTACGTCTTCCCGCATGATCTGCTGTGCCATAAGGTCGTTGCTAGACAGTGCCAGTTCCGGAAAACCCCCTATCTGCAGATAGCGATTGAAATAATTCTGCACCCCGGTAAGCTGCATCATTATCCAAGTACGCTCCTGCTGCTTCTTACAGGGCAACAATGTTATCTTTAGGTTTTGAGGAAGCTCCGGACGAGCCAGCTCCAGCAGTTCACAATACTCATAAAACGACATGGTGGGGATCTGAATAACAGTCCAGCGGCCAGCGCCGCTTTCCTGATCGCCCTTAATGAGGGCAGGGCTTGCTGATCCTGTGGCAACTACCTGCGTATCCGGCTGAGTATCATAAATCGTTTTAAGCCATTTGTCCCAGTCCTGAGCATACTGAACCTCATCAAAAAAGTAATAGCAGTCCTGCTCGGCGTAAATATTTTCATGATAACACTCCAAGATCTCATTAAAACCCGCAAGCTTTAACATGGGATGATCCATAGAGATAAAGACTATTTTTTTTGGTGCTACATCGCGATTGAGCAGTGCCTCAACTATCTGGTACTGGATAGTGGTCTTTCCAACCCGGCGCGCACCGGTTAAGACAACTGTACGTCGCAGATCTCTTTGCTCCAGCCACTTCATCGCCTCGTAAAAAGCAAATCTCTTATATGTTCTGGACATCTTTGGATTCATGATCCCTGTTGTCCACCATGGATTATAGGCTTTCAGTACTTTTAGAATACCTTCCTTGCTTGTAATCGCCATAGCCCCACCTTCCTTTGTTTATATTTTAGCCCTGATATTCATATTTGTCAACAAATATTGAAAGTATACTTATAATATTATGCGGTAAATATTTATTGTTTATGAATAAACTTATAAAATCCTATTGTCTTATTCATAACATTAAAAATTGAGGTTTGTGTTGTGACAGTAAAAACTTCATCGTTAAGTTCTATACTTCCTGAGTTGGAATGTGATGTGCTTGAAAATTCAAAAAGCTCTTATACCAAGAGCTTTCCGTTGTATCAATGATTGATATTATATTTGGTCGGAGTGTTCTTATAGGACTTTTTACAAAACATTGATAAACAAATGGTTTGATTACGCTAATCTATGTTAGTCTTATATTGATATGTTTCCCAAAACGAACTGGGACGAGTTGATGGAATTGATGTCTGCGGGACATTTTTTATAGTATCTGTTGGTGGGAACATGTCAATGGGTTTTTTCGGTCATTTTTGAAAAACCGTCGTTCGATGAACATGTCTACCTACATTGTATGCCATCATCTGTAAATCGTTCAATCCATAGTTTTATGTCAATCATTATACCCCTCTTCATTTCTTCAATTCTTTCCACTCTGTACGATTTATTGCATATACTTTGATGATTTCATCATTATCATCTTTAATTTCATCAACCAGATGACATCCATAAGCCATAGCTGTTCTATATGATGGAACATTCGTATACTTCATATAGGAATAAATCATATTAAAAGGTGTATTCATAAAAGTCCAGTCCCTTACTGCTCTTGCAGCCTCACTAGCATATCCTCTCCTCTGACAATCTTTTCGGATATGATATCCTATTTCGGGTTTTATTTGCCCATTAATGATTTGCATTGTAAGACCACAATCCCCAATCACTTCACCCGTTTCTTTTAAAACCACAGCCCATAAACCGAAGCCAAAGACCTTGTATCTTTCAATATTTTTTCTTATCCATCCTCTTACTCTTTCCTCGTCAAAGGTATATGGATAGTGCTGCATAATATCAGGATCTGCAAGGACAGCATACATTGCATTAAAATCATCCTCAGTCATTTCACGTAGAATCAATCTGTCTGTTTCTATAGTCACAGTTTATTCTCCCTTCTTCTTTTCCTTTGTCAAGCCATATCTGCATTAATTTTATTCCTACTTTGTCTTCTAACGGGGTTGGGCAGTTTTTCAGTATCGATACGCTGCTATGCCATCCCAGGCCTTGAAAACGGTATTGGATTCAGGGAATCGTATATCCAGCCACCTAATAACCTGATTGCTTATGGCATTTACCTGATTCTGCAGTCTTTCATGTTCTGAAACTGCTTCTCGCAATTCCTGATGCCATTATTGCTTGTGCGATTTGGCACATTTCCACAGAATTGTATGCAATATAATTAGATCCGCCAAAAAACAATATAATCTTATTATTGTTTTCCGAATCAAGGTTATTGCCATAACCGGTTAACGCATCATTAAACTGAATGAATTGCGGGGTGCAAGAAATACCTGTCGCCTTTTTTGCGTTCTTGTAAAATGAATAGCTTATTGTTTGCAAAATAAAATTGCATCCAAACTCCACAATTAAGAACCACATTGTGCTCTTTAACAAAATCCTGATAATATTCATATTCTTCTCCGTCTTGTATTCCCTCATATTCTTTCCAGACCCCGTTGTTAGCTAGAACAATAAAGTGACAATGGTATTTGATACTTGATTATAAATGAGCGTGCATTGTTCATTCTTTTTACCACCGCATTCAATAATATTATTTGTATTATCTGGCGTATTCGGTTGATATTTTAATCTGTTCTGTCGGCATCATTATGTAACCGCGCCTATAAGTATTACCGGCAGAGATAATCAATGTCTGATACTAATCTGCATGCTTTCCCAGAAAATCTACGCACACCTTCTCCAGTTGAATCAAGCCTTTCTTCTCTACGGGGAAATGTCCGGCTCCCTCTAAAATATGAAGCTCCTTTTCGCATGCAAGCCGATCATAAAACATGCGGCTCAATTCTATATCCGTCCAGTGATCATCGCCAGGATGCACTAAAAGAAACGGGCAAGCGGTGAAATCTTCCGGTTTTATCTTAATGACAGGATTAAGCAAGGAATGTATAAATGCCAAAGGCACTCTTGCGCCTGACGTTTTCTTATCCTCCATTAATAATTCAGTGAGCTGTTCATTATTTGATATAGCCTTCATATTAACAACCATTTTCATTGGTATTTTCATGGAACCGGCTACTTTGCAGACGACAGGAAGCAATGCATTTCCTATGGCTGTAATAAATGGGTTTCGCGCTGTCTTTTGTACGATATGCTTGTTGCCAAGATCAAGAATACAGGTTAACATGATACCCTTAATATTTTCACACTCATTAGCAACCTGATAAGCCAGCATTCCTCCTGCGCTTAATCCGAACAAGAACACCGGAACGTCATCCTGCTGAAAGTAACGCACAATTTCAACTCCGCATTTTACCCACAAATCATAGGTTATGGTTCCTTCATACCGGGAATACCCGTAAGGCGGCAAATCGGGGCTAATCACTTCATAACCGTTTTTCATAAGAGGTACAGCAATAAAAGACAGTAATCTCCCATTTCCTCCAATGCCATGGAACAGTATGAGCCGTGCTTTGGGCCGTTCTGTTTTATAATGGTCAATATGTATCTTGCCGTTTTGAATGTTTATATAATACTCTTGCGGCTCCGTTTCAGGAGTAATCCTGTTATGCATCGGCAGGTATTCCTGTATGCGTTTCCAGGAAGAGTCGCTTTGGTAACTCACATCATCCCACCCTGTCTTTCTAAAGAATATTGCTATAAAAGTCAATGCTATTATATCATATTACATGCACCTACAAGGCCATAGTTCGCGGGAACATGTTAATGTTTTTTAGTATTAACTGCTTTAGAAACGGAATAATTTTTTTGTAAAGGAATCTTTAATCATGTTTAAACTTAGGCCATTGATTATACCCTATGCTCGGATTGTTTGAATTGCAATACTTTATGTATTCTATTTCTTTGCGACTAACTTCTTCGTCTGTAGCTGTTTCTAATTCCTATAACTTTTCTTTCCATTTTGTGGAATCTTTTCTTTGCTCCCTTGTAAAGTCTTTCTCGATTAATCTACTATTGGCACTTCCAAAATAATTAATACTGTCAGTTAAATCTTTTCCAATATAAATCTTTCCATTTGGGTAAGTAATTTTATAAATAACTTTCA
>JAAYOP010000006.1 GCA_012520295.1 Clostridiales bacterium
CCCTTGCAAAGGCTGTAAATGATGCAGTCATGAAGGTTTTAAACACCGGGACGACATTTGTATATCATCCAAATGAGAGCAAGCACGTTTTACTTAATGGGAAAAGCCTTGCCTCAATGATGGAGGAATAATAGTTATAATGATATAATTGAAGCCTTTCATTAAAATCTCAGAACTTAAGGGGCATTGTGTCCGTTGGGAGCAATGCCCCCAATTGCATTGATAAGCAGATGTTCAAATTATTTTGAACAGTCTTTGACAAACCTAACACATGATGGTGATTTGTATAATGCCTGTATACAGCGTAATTTATTTTTGAATATGTCTGCAAATCAAATATAGCAGTCAATCAAATGCAAAAAGCGAGAGCATTTGTTCAGTGGACGTTGAACAAATAATAATCCCTTGTATAATATGGCTGTAAAATTCTGCTGCATTTAATAAGTTTGGAACAAATTGGGCTTCATTTCAGTCATATAGACGGTATATGCAGATTGGGGCATTATGCCGACAAGTCTTCCGGCGATAATGTCCGGGCAAGTAATATTGGAGGATATTTAGGGCTAGTATTAGATAGAGGTAACAGTAAAAAAAATCCTGTGTTCCCGGACAAACAAATTAAAAATCAGGAGGAAACCCATGAAGAGGATACTCTCACTTGCCATTGTCGTAATATTATTGGTTATTATGGCGCCTATGGCAATGGCTGCCGATGTTACCGTATATGTCAGCGTCAGCGTTGACGGAGAGCTTGAGCTTGCTGCACAACCTGTGACAGTTAGTGAGCTTACTGTAGACAGCGCAATCAAGGCAGCCCATGCAAATTATTATTCAGGCGGGGAGGTTGGATATTCGGCAGCTACGGATCCTACATGGAATATGTTTATGATTAATAAAGTATGGGGAGTGTCGGGTACACCTTATGTTATAGTAAATGACGAGCCTATCGGTACCGATATGTCAAAACCCACTGCCGATACATATCCGATAAAACACGGAGACAACATTATAATTTCTGTGTCCAGTAATATGATGAAACCCGCCCTGGCTATTTCCATGACAGTATCGGTTTCCGATGAAATGGCCACCATATCTGCAAAATCCTGGACTCTTGATTTTATGACGTTTGCATATACATCATCACCCTTTGCGGGAGCGAAGGTTATCGACCCGGAAACGGGTGAAGCTTTGGGTACAACAGACAGCAACGGAAATATTACGGTTCCTGCTGAGGGAAAAGCAGCTATAGATGGATTGGCGGCAATTCCGGTTGACGGAAGCTCAACCTCAACCTCTGATTCGACAGCACAGGTTCCCCTGTCAAGTGTCCAGGCGGCTCCCTCCGGAGCGAGCATAACCGTATATGTCAGTGTCAGCATTGATGGAGAGCTTGAGCTTGCCGCAAAGCCTGTGGCAGTCAGCAATTTGACTGTAGACGCCGCCATAAGGGAGGCGCACAAAGTCTATTACCCAGCCGGGGAGGCTGGATATTCGGCAGCTACGGATCCAATATGGAATATGTTTATGATCAATAGAGTATGGGGTGTTTCAAATACTCCGTTTGTAATTGTCAACGGTACTCCTATCGGAGTTGATTCAACCAAGCCAAACAATGTCGCTTCCTATCCGATAAATGAAGGTGATAATATAATAATTTCCGTATCCAGTACAATGTCGCCTGCGAAAGCAGTTTCCCTTACCGTTTCAACAGAAAACGGCTCCTCAACCGTCATCGCAACGGCTTGGGAAATGGATTTTACTACCTTCCAGTATACATCCAAGCCCCTTGTTGGCGCAGATATTATTAATCCGGAAACAGGTGAGCTTCTGGGGACTACAGACGCTGAGGGCCGCATAACAGTTCCGGCTGTGGGCATAGTCGCTGCGGATGGGGTGGCAGCTGTTCTCGCCGATGGCAGTTCGGCAGCCACTCCCGATACGATTGTTACACCAAGAGAAAATTTCTCTCCATTCGGGGGCAACTCCTTTGGCGGTGGTTTTGGCAGCTTTGAGAACGGGTCTTTCGGTGGCTTTGGTGGCTTCGGAGATTTTGGGGATTTAGGAGGCTTTGGAGGAGTCTCATTCAGCACTGCCAAAACTGCATCTCCTGAGGAAAACAAGATTATTACCTATAGCTTTATAGGAGCTATGCTGTTGGTTCCCATCCTTTTTGCTGTGGGTCTTCATATTCTAAACCATGCATATATGAAAGACAAAACCACAATAAAAGAGCCTTAAAGTATTGGGGCGCGTTATAAAGCTTTTAACACCACGCCCATTTGGCACTTTTCTCAAAGATTATCACAACAGGTAGAGAATTGTTTTATACAAAAAACGGCTTCCGGAGGTTTAACCGGTTGCCGTTTTTGCTGTTTCTGTGAACCTATGCCTAAATGAACCTATCTTTGCTCATTTACATAGGTTGAAACTCTTTGCTGCATTATTGTGGCTGTGTCTTTCGCGCTTTTCTGTCCATTAAAATAGGCCTGTGATTCTTCTGAAATAATCCCCATTATTTCACGGTCATATGCCAATACCTTATCTATGCTGCCGATAAGCGCCGTGACCTGATCTATATCTTCCTGTGTGGCGGCATATATCTCTATAATTTGGCCATCAACCAGAGCGTTGCCTTTTGCTACCTCTACAACCTCTCCGTTTTCGTCAACAGCAGTCTCTTTTGCATCATGGATTTGCTTTTCAAACGCCGCCTTGTTTATAGGGAACATCCACATATCGTCGCTGGATTGGTATTTTTCGGTCAAAAGGGAACGTATGAATTTCCATGCGGCATCTTTGTGTTCGCATTTTGAGAACATTGAAATGCTGCTGGCCAGATAGAAAGCGCTGCCATTGCCGCTATCGCTGGGATATCCTATAAATGATATGTCCCCACCATAGCTTGCATTAAAAAGCTGGTAGTTATAAAAACTGGAAAGGGTGGTTATATCAACCAGTGCCCTGCCGTCTTTTATCATTTGATAATTGTCTTCCATATAAGCAGGATCCGGTGCGTTTTTTGGAAAACGGTTTGCAAACTCAAGAAGCTTTATAAAGCTCTCATCGGTAAAACTGCATTCGCCGGTCTGCCAGTTAACATAATCATCCAGTTTCATAATCAATATGGAAAGGGCATCGTCAGCTGTTGCGTTAGGTATTATTTGAGTAATCTCCGGATTTTGCTCCAGAAGCTGTATCATTTCATCGAAAGTCCAGCCAGTTCTGTTGCCCACTATGTCTTTTTTACCTACTACCGTATAGATTATAAATCCCGGTGCGATCTGATACAGCGAATCGCCTGTTTCGAGAGCGCCCAGCACCTCCGGCATAAAGGCTTCACGACCTCCCAGATCCACATCATTATCTATATAAGGTCAAGCATTCCTTTAGCTATGTATAAATCCAAGGGCATGATCCCCAAGGTGCATATAATATCGGGAATGTTTCCTGATATTATTTCGGTATGTAGTTTTGTTAAGCCCGATGTCATATCGTCGGCAGTCCCGAGCTGCAGGTAATCAGTCACCTCGATTTTATACTGTTCGTTTTCCTTGTTAAATTCGGCAACCGCAGTGCGTATACCAGGGTCGATTCCGAATAAGGCCAGTTTTAGAGTTTTCTTATTTGCAGTTTCTGTTACTGTCTGCATGGTGATGATAATGAGCTGGGCAGTGAGGGTTTCATCTTCTATCTTGTATGAAGTACCGAATATGGTGCCGTCTGGTAAGACCTCTACAGAATTCAAGGTCTGGCCGTTGACATAGCAATCATGCCATGTCAGCAGCTTTGTGCCCTCGTCTTTTTCAAGGCTGTAACCGAAAAGGCTGGTGCCGTCGTTATAATAAAAATTATAATCTCCGCTACCCGAATAAGCACCGGATGCCAGATTTATCGAAATATCGTCTCCCCAGCTTTTTGAATCTGTGTTGACTAGCTTTACGGTATAGCCGGTGGCGCCGGACATATGTGCCGCTATGCTGCCGTCATTCATTTTAATTAAATTAATTACATATGCCGGTTGATTTGGAGCCTCAAGGGTATAAAGCAGCCTGCCCTGATTATCATACACATATACACCGTAGGATATATCCGAAAGATATATATTACCACTGCTGTCAAACTGTATTCCGGTTATGTATACAAATGTATTGTTGTCGGAAATATCAAATCTTTCAAGCTCGGATCCTGTTAAATCAAGCTTTCTCAGGAGTATGGTCCTACCCATTGCTGAGCTGGTGTTGTTTTCTGTTACCCAAATGTTCCCGTTATCGTCTATATTCATGGCCTCTACATACATAATACCCTCTTGACCTTCCGGCACTTCGGGGGATGTATATCCGGAGAGCTCTTCCAACCCTGTCCCATCGGTATTTAATTTGTATAGCTTAATAATATAATCCTCTTCGGTGATTTCGGCGGACTCCTCGGCTTGCTCCTGCCCGGTATTGGTGACAAAGGCTGCAAAATAAATCTGATTTTCATAGATGCATAAATTAATAATTTGCGCTATCTCTGCAGGCAGGCTTACATAATCCGCTACATATTTTTCAACGGAGATAAGGTTGGCTTCGTCATTTTGAATGTAATCTGTACCTCCGGTTTTCGCAGCATCTGTGGAATCGTCTTTGCCGGTTTTCCCGCATCCGGCAAAGATAGTGACAGAAATTGTGATGGCCAGTATTATTGCCAGAAGTTTTTTTAACTTTTTGAAATCCATTGGGGATATTCTCCTTTCAATCTGCTCTACTTGCAAATGGATTTTTGTAAAACGCATTTTTTCCGTGGATAATAAATTAATGGTAGCATAACTGGGAAACACTTCTATATCTATACTCTGAAAAATACATTTATGAAGTGAAATGTCGTATCCATATAGGCTCAGTTAAGCAAGCAGCTTGTTTATCTACAAACATAAATCGACAATAACAGCAATTCAAAATTATGACATTATATAGACGAAGCCAATTAACATGTGTTCCCAATAGTTTGGCAAACGGGTATATCAATAACTAGCTGTCCTTTATTGCGTGAAAATCACACCCTGTGCTATAATAGCCTCAGAGGGCTGATGAGTTTATCATTCGATGCAAGCAGGGTGAAAAAAATGAAAAGCAATCAAAGACGGGAAAAGATAATATCCATATTGAAAAAAGCGCAGCAAGCAGTTAGTGCTTCCTCTTTGGCCGAGCAGCTGCAGGTGAGCAGACAAATAATAGTGGGCGATATTGCGTTGCTGCGTGCACAGGGGAATGAAATCCTGTCAACACCCAGAGGATATATTATTGATTCAAATACGAGGGACAGTGGAGTAATATGTAAAATTGCTTGCTCCCATGGTCCCGAGTATACGAAAGACGAGATATACGCCATTGTGGATAATGGAGGAAGGCTGATTGATGTAATTGTAGAGCACCCGATTTATGGGCAACTTAGCGGCCAACTGAATATTTCTTCCCGTTATGACACCGATATTTTTTTGAAAAAAGTGGAATCCGACAATGTGAGCCTGCTTAGCGATTTGACAGACGGTATACACCTGCATACTATTTCCTGCGATGATTACGAAACGGTATCCCGGATAAAAAGAGCATTGTGGAAGATGGGGATTTTATTAAGTGAGAAATAGATGTTGACAATTCCCCAACAACCATTTATTGTATAGATAGGTGTCATGACACCTATCTATACAACGTTTTGGGGAGTAGCATTATGAAAACAGCAAAGACTACATATGTATCAAAAATAATTATTTCAGCACTTCTATGCGCAATAGGTATTATTATCCCGCTATACTCACCGCTGAAAATAGTTTTGGAACCGGCATCATTCACATTGGGAAGTCATATAGCGATATTTATAGCCATGTTCATATCGCCCGCCGTAGCAGTTGCGGTATCCTTGGGGACGACTCTGGGCTTTTTACTGGGGGGCTTTCCGATAGTTGTTGTTTTAAGAGCGGCCACCCATATAGTATTTGCCCTGATTGGAGCCCTGGTACTGCAAAAAAAGCCGGATATTCTAAGAAGCACTTTTAAGTCTGCGGCTTTTTCCGTTTACATAGGACTCATCCATGGGGTATGTGAGGTAGTCGTTGTTACGCCGTTTTATTTCGGCAGTGGAATGTCCCAGGCATATTACGCAAAGGGCTTTATGGTGTCAGTAATACTGCTGGTGGGGATAGGTACGGTTATTCACAGTACTGTGGATTTTATACTGGCATATATAATATGGAGAGGGCTGCGTATTAATAACCTGAGCAGAGCAACTTAACAGCATTTGAAACATGAAAACAGGGTACCGTAAAATGCAAATTGGCGTTTTACGGTACCCTCGTTTTATTTAATGCCTGTTTTAGGGACAATGGGTTTGGAGTGTGGTCGCAAATCAATTCTGACAGTCAATCAATGTATCTAAAACGGGCAAAACAGGTTCGTTTTGCCCGTCAAAAAGAGCAGATTGGGTTTTTTGTAAATTCGTTTTGTAAAACACATTTATTCAGTGGACATTTTTAACTTGATGTAACCTCGCCTGTGAAACCCATAAGCGGGAGGTACGGGAAGTATGCAGATGTTCAGGTAGATTGTTTGGAATAGTTTATTCTTGAATGCTTATACAGTTCCTCGCGGAAGGCAGCAGGCAGATTGAAGCCGCCGTTTAAAATGGAGGGCTTATCGGGATTGCAGAACTTGTCTGCATAAGCCCGTGCGGAAGCGCGCTGTTCCTCTTCCGAAGCCGTTGGGCTGAGCTCCACTGGATAAACACCGATTAAGATCTTGTCACCATACAGTTCATAAGCCTTTTCGGTGTCGTTCATAGGCTGACCGCTCCAGGAATCCCAACCGGCTTTAATCATATTAGGTACCTGTCTTAGGTTTTGGCCGCAGCTGTGGAAGTCACAGAACCTGCCTTTGGAATGTATAAAGTCGGTGAGCCTGCGCATATACGGCACAATCATTTCCTCGGCCACATCGGGGGAGAAAAATGTCTCCCTTTGAGAGCCCCAGTCATCATGAACACTGAAACCGTCAATATCCGGGAAATAGGTCATATGCCTGTCGTAGATTTGTATGTACAGATCCGTAAGCTTGTCAAAGAAGTCCTTGACCGCGTCTTTCTGCTCCTCGTCAATCAAAGCCAGTGCCGCGCTTTCAAAATCCATGAATGAGAC
>JAAYOP010000063.1 GCA_012520295.1 Clostridiales bacterium
CCTGGAGGAGAATTTTGTTGCGACTTTTTAAATAAGTTGGTATAATACCCTGAAGAAAGGTAAAAACACTCGAAAAAGGGCGGTGTGTAATGGAACAGAGGCATCTTATAAATATTGACACCATGTCTCTGGACTGGTGGGAGGAGCTGTATGCGCTCTGTAGCCGGATAATCGACAATCCGTCCGATTTCAATGATGCCTGCCGGGGCAAGGTCATGGCATCGCTTTTTTATGAACCCAGTACTCGGACAAACTTTTCCTTTCAAACAGCCATGATGAGGCTGGGAGGAAGTGTTTTTGGTTTTTCAAACCCGGCATCCTCTTCAATCGCCAAGGGCGAGACATTGATGGATACCATAAAAATATGCTCCGCCTATGCCGATGCCATTGTGATGAGAACACCCTGGGAGGGCGCGGCTCTGGCGGCGTCTCTTTACTCGGAGATTCCTGTGATAAATGCCGGCGACGGGGGGCATATGCACCCCACCCAGACCCTGACCGATCTGACGACAATTTGCAGGAAACGGGGCTCCATTGAGAATTTTAATATCGGGCTTTGCGGGGATTTGAAAAACGGCCGAACGGTTCACTCCCTTATTATGGCTCTTTCAAAGTTTCCCAATATAAGCTTTTACCTGATATCCCCCAGGGATTTGGCAGCGCCGGACTATATTCTTCAGCACTTAAAGCGGGAAAACCAGAGGTTTATCGAGGTTACTGGTCTTGATGCCGTCATGCCCCAGCTGGATATTTTGTATATGACGCGCATCCAGAAGGAGAGGTTTACCGATCCACTGGAATATGAAAGAAACAAGGGAGTCTATATTCTGACAAAAAGCAAGATGAAAAGGGCAAAAAAGGATCTTATCGTCATGCACCCGCTGCCCAGGGTCGATGAGATAGCCCTGGATGTGGATGAGGATCCGAGAGCCGTTTATTTTGAACAGGCACGTTTCGGAATGTTTATACGCATGGCTCTTCTCTACACAATGTGCAGGATGCCAAGAAAGGCGCCGGGAGCCGTGAAGGCCGGAAAGGGTCCTGTCTGTACCAATCCCCGCTGCATAACCCAGCAGGAGCACTATCTGCCGAATTTAACCCGGGAGCTGGAAAGGGGCCGCCGCTGTCTTTTTTGTGACGAGGAAATAGGTGGCAAATAGCTTTGTGAGTTTTGGTTTACAGGAATATACAGCTTATAATATTCAAAAAGATATTGACAATATGAGCTTAAATATGCTATTATGCTCAGGCACCGATAGGCGGGTGTAGTTCAATGGCAGAATCCCAGCCTTCCAAGCTGGTCGTGTGGGTTCGATTCCCATCACCCGCTCCATAGACTGTCCGAAAAACCCACATAGGTTTCCAATTCGGATGTGGATTTTTCAGACAGTCTAAAATTTGCGGATAATGTGGATTGAGTATATAAGCGCCAGTAGCTCAGTTGGATAGAGCAACTGCCTTCTAAGCAGTAGGCCAGGGGTTCGAGTCCCTTCTGGCGTACCAGGTCTCCTAAAGCGGTATAGCTTGGCTATAGTTTTGTACCGGCAGGTCATGTGGTGGGTGTAGCTCAGGTGGTTAGAGCGCCAGGTTGTGGCCCTGGAGGCCGTCGGTTCAAGTCCGATCATCCACCCCACAGCTTTTCGCGCAGGCTGATACTGTAATAAATCAGCCTGTAGCGACAAAACATATTGGTATTAAGTGAGCTGCTTTTTACCCACAGGCCAGACAGAATTTCGAGGTAAATCCTTCTTTGGGATGTAGCCAAGTGGTAAGGCACCAGACTTTGACTCTGGCATCCGCAGGTTCGAACCCTGCCATCCCAGCCAAAAGGTTCGGGAGTCGGCAGATTTCCGAACCGGAATATGACCCAATAGCTCAGTCGGCAGAGCACTTGCCTTTTAAGCAAGGTGTCCCGCGTTCGAATCGCGGTTGGGTCACCAGCGCAGGCCCCCGTAATCCAAGAGATTACAGGGACCTGCAAATTTTTGATTAATTACAAAAGAGCAAAATACGCCTTTCAGATACATTGATTGGACAAAATGGGGCTGCCGTAAAATGCGTAATGCGCGTTTTGCGGCAGCCCTATTTTCCGCTTCTGCCTGTTCCTTTGTTTGGCGCGGGAAATTGTTGGATAAAATTACAGCAGCCAAATCCCCCGGAATTTAAAAAAAGGAGATCAGGAAATGTGTGAATTTGATGCCCTGGCAATTATAGGTGTCACCGGAGTGCTGTCATTTTTTGTGGGGTTGATTGTAGAGCTGACCAAGGAGCTGCCCGGCATAGTGCGGCTGCCCACAAAGCTATACGCTATTATTGTATCCGCGGTGGTATGTGAGATGGCGCTGTGGGTATATGCCGGATTTGCGGGCATAGCCGCCACATGGTACGCTGCTCTGCTGGCGCTGTTTGCTTCCTTTGTGGTATCTGCCATCTCGGTTTTCGGCCGGGATATGTTGGGCGAAATCTACAGCCGATACAAGCTCAGGGAGTTTTACAGCAGGTATAAGCAAAAATAAAACAATTATTTGAAATTGTAGTCTTATGAGGTATAATCTAACTGTAAATAAAAATGGGTGGCTGCCTTTAAACTGCGTAAAAAGCGCCCGGCGAGATAAGATTTGCGTATACTCGTTAGTAAAACAATACAGGAGGTCAATACGGTATGGAGTATTTCAGGCATCTTCCAAAGGTTAAATATGAAGGCAAGGATACAAAGAATCCCTTCGCTTTTCGTTTCTATGACCCAGACAGGGTGATACTGGGGAAGACCATGAAGGAGCACCTGCCCTTCGCCATGGCCTGGTGGCACAATCTGGGGGCAGGCGGCTCGGATATGTTTGGAACTGAAACCGCCGACAAGAGCTTTGGCTCCATGAAAAGAACCATGTCCCACGCCAAGGCAAAGGTTGACGCGGGCTTTGAGTTCATGCAGAAGCTGGGGGTGGAGTATTTCTGCTTCCATGACGTTGACCTGGTCCCCGAGGCGGAGACCCTGGCGGAAACAAACGCAAGGCTGGATGAGATAGCCGATTACATAACAAGGAAAATGAAAGAGACGGGCTTGAAATGCCTGTGGGGTACGGCGAACCTGTTCAGCAATCCCAGATATATGAACGGGGCGGGCAGCTCAAACTCCGCCGATGTATTCTGCTTTGCCGCCGCGCAGATTAAAAAGGCCCTGGACCTGACAGTGAAATTCGGAGGAAAGGGCTATGTTTTCTGGGGCGGACGCGAGGGATACGAGACTCTTCTCAACACGGATATGAAGCTGGAGCTGGACAATATAGCCAGGCTCATGAAGCTGGCGGTGGATTATGGCCGCTCTATCGGGTTTACCGGCGATTTCTATATTGAGCCGAAGCCCAAGGAGCCCATGAAGCACCAGTATGACTTTGACGCGGCCACAGCCATAGGCTTTTTGCGCGCCCATGGGCTGGAAAGGGACTTTAAGCTGAATATTGAGGCAAATCATGCCACCCTTGCCGGGCATACCTTCCAGCATGAGCTCAGGGTCGCAGGGATAAACGGCATGCTGGGGAGCATTGACGCGAACCAGGGAGATCTGCTGCTGGGCTGGGATACAGATGAGTTCCCCTTCGACGTATATGAGACAACCATGTGTATGTATGAGGTCATTAAGGCCGGCGGCCTGACCGGGGGCTTTAATTTCGACGCCAAGAACAGGCGGCCTTCAAATACGCCGGAGGACATGTTCCACGGATTTATCCTCGGTATGGACAGCTTTGCCCTGGGACTTATCAAGGCGGCGCGGTTGATTGAGGACGGACGTATTGACGAGTTTATAAAAGAGCGGTATTCAAGCTGGCAGGCGGGCATAGGTGCTAAAATCACAAACAATGAAGTGACACTCCAGGAGCTTGCCGAGTATGCCGAGAAGCTGGGGGCTCCGAAGGATCCCGGCTCCGGAAAACAGGAGTACCTGCAGAGAATAGTCAATGATATTCTGTTTGGTGAATAATGTGGAGGTAAGTAATGTATTGCGATAAGAAACGCAGACTTGAATATACGCAAAAGGCCAAAGAGCTGGTGTCCCGGATGACCCTGGAAGAAAAGGTAAGTCTTATGAGCGGGTGGGAGAGGCCCTGGTCCTACGGAACGCCCTCCCAGGAAAAGCATTATAACTATACGCCCTATGCCGCCGCCGGCTGTGAGCGGCTGGGCGTTCCGCCCATGTTGTTTTGTGACGGACCCAGAGGCGTGGTGTGCGGTATCGGTGAGAGCACCTGCTTCCCGGTATCGATGCTAAGAGGTGCCTCCTTCGATACGGAGTTGGAGGAGGAAATAGGCCGGGCAATCGGGCGGGAGGTAAGGGCTCACGGGGGCAACCTTTTCGCCGGAGTATGCATAAACCTGCCCTATAATCCGGGCTGGGGCCGAAGCCAGGAGACCTACGGAGAGGAGAGCTTTGCGATTGGACAGATGGGCGCGGCTCTCGTGCGGGGAGTACAGAGTGAGCATGTTATGGCATGTGTGAAGCATTTTGCATTCAACTCCATGGAGATAAGCCGCTTTAAATGCAGTGTGGACTGTGACCGCCGCACTGAGCGGGAGGTCTATCTGCCCCATTTTAAAGACTGTGTTGACGCGGGTGCGGCCAGTATAATGAGCGCGTATAACAAATATAAGGGCACCCACTGTGGGCACAGCGACTATCTGCTACGCAAGATCCTGAAAGAGGAGTGGGATTTTGACGGCTTTGTGATGAGTGATTTCGGTTTGGGAATACGGGATACGGTAGAGGCGGCAAACGGCGGCCAGGACATGGAGATGTGCTGGAAGGTCCACTTCGGGGACAAGCTTGTCCAGGCTGTCCGGGATGGTCTTGTGCCGGAGGAGCGCATAGATGAAGCCGCCCTTCGTATACTGCGCACCATATTGGCCTTTGAGGATGCGTATAAGCAGAGCGGGAAGAACTACGGACGGGAGGTTCTCGGCTGCCGGGAGCATATAGAGCTGGCCCTTAAATCCGCAAGGGAGGGCATAACCCTGATAAAAAATGACGGCGATGTTTTGCCCTTTGACAGGAAGAAGATTAAAAAACTGGCGGTGATAGGAAAGCTGGCCGACAGAGAAAACATAGGTGACCACGGCTCCTCCAGGGTTTACCCGAAATACGTTGTAACCCCTCTGCAGGGGCTCCAAAAAGCGGCCCCGGATACTGAGATAATATATTGTGACGGAAGCGATATAGAGGCGGCGAAAAAGGCCGCCGGCGAATCGGACGCTGTGGTTTTCGTTGTGGGGTTTGACCATTTTGACGAGGGCGAGTTTATTGAGCATGCAGGCAGCGGAGCGGGGGATTTTGATTCCACTGGTGGAGACAGGAAGGATTCCCTGGGCCTGCATAAGGACGAGATTGAGCTCATTTGCGAGGTAGGTCCGGTTAACAAAAATTCCGCGGCCGTACTTATCGGTGGTAATATGATAATGATAACCCAGTGGCTGGACAAGGTATCCTCGATTCTAATGGCATATTATCCGGGCCAGGAGGGTGGAACGGCAATAGCCGAAATCCTCTTTGGCGATGTAAATCCCTCGGGCAAGCTACCCTTCGTCCTCCCGTTCAGGGAAGAGGACCTGCCCCAGGTGAAATGGGATACGACCAACCAGTGGTATGACTACTATCACGGCTATGCAAAGCTGGAAAAGGAAGGTATCACTCCCCTCCGGCCCTATGGCTTCGGCATGTCCTATACGAGCTTTGAGCTCTCGGAGGCCGCGTTTGAAGTAAAGGACGGCAAGGTGATTGGCAGTTGCGCCGTTAAAAATACGGGAGAGAGGGAAGGTGCTGAGGTTGTGCAGCTGTATGTAGGCTTTAAAAACTCAGCCATTGACCGTCCCGTAAAGCTTCTGAGGGGCTTTAAGAGGATAAGCCTTGGTCCGGGAGAGAGGGCGAGGGTGGAGATTGTCTGCCCCATTGAAAAACTTATGTGGTACAATCCGAAAACCGCCGCCTTTGAGCTTGAGCATATGACCTATGAGGCGTATATAGGTACCAGTTCATCGGAGGAGGATCTGTTCTCAGGAAGTTTTTCCCTGTAAGGAGTGTTGGAAATGAGAAGTACATATCTTATCGGAATAGACCTGGGTACCAGCGGCACAAAAACCATCCTGTTTGATGCCGAAGGGAATATAATAGCCTCAGAATCGAAGGAGTATCCCATGTACCAGCCGAAAAACGGCTGGGCCGAGCAGGATGCCGACGACTGGGCCCAGGCGGGCTTTGCCACAATTAAGGCGGTCATAGGAAAAAGCGGCGTTTCCCCCTCCCATATAGCCGGTATCGGCATATCGGGCCAGATGCACGGTCTTGTGATGCTGGATGAGGAGGGAAGGCCGCTGCGCAAAAGCATCATATGGTGCGACCAGCGGACGGCAAAGGAATGTGAGGAGATAACCGACCGGGTGGGCCAAAAAAGACTCATTGAGATAACCGCCAACCCTGCCCTTACGGGCTTTACGGCGTCAAAAATACTCTGGGTGAGAAACAACGAGCCCGAGATTTATAATAAGTGCAGGCATATACTCCTTCCCAAGGACTATCTGAGATACCGCATGACAGGCGAGTTTGCAACGGAGGTCAGCGATGCCTCGGGCATGCAGCTGCTGGATGTGCCGAAGAGGCGCTGGTCCCGGGAGGTTTTGGAGGCCCTGGATATAGAGCCCTCCATGTTGGGGAAAGTGTATGAATCTCCGGAGGTAACGGGCTATGTTACCCAGGAGTGCGCGAGGGCGACGGGGCTAAAGGCCGGGACCCCGGTGGTGGGCGGCGCCGGGGACAATGCTGCCGCCGCTTTGGGCGTCGGCGTTTATAAGGACGGCATGGCCTTCACCACAATCGGCACCTCCGGGGTTGTATACGCCCATAAGGAGCCGGACGCAGAGGGAAGGCTGGACCCTAGGGCCATCGACCCGCTGGGCAGGGTGCACACCTTCTGCTGCGCGGTACCGGGAGCGTGGCATGTGATGGGCGTTACACAGGCGGCGGGCCTTTCCCGCAGCTGGTTCAGGCACAATATAGCGGGGGGAGAGCCCTACGAGCAGCTTGACGCGGAGGCGGCCAAAATTCCCGTGGGAGCCAACAGGCTTTTGTATCTGCCGTATCTGATGGGAGAGCGCACCCCTCACCTGGACCCAGACTGCAGAGGTGCTTTTATAGGCCTCTCGGCGATACATACAAAATATGATATGCTGCGCGCGGTAATGGAGGGTGTTGTATTTTCCCTGAAGGATTGTCTGGACATATTGACCGATATGGGAATGAATACAACGAAAATGTACACCTGCGGGGGAGGAAGCAAGAGCACCCTGTGGCGGCAGATGCTTGCCGACGTTTTCAGACTGCCGGTGGTAACCGTCAAATGCACCGAGGGACCCGCACTGGGTGTGGCGGCCCTTGCTGCGGTGGGCGCAGGGATATATAAGGATGTTCCTGAAGCCTGCCAGACAATGGTCCGGGATGATATGCTGTTGGAGCCGGACCCGGCTATGTGGGCGGAGTATGAAAAGTACTACAAAATATTCAGGGACCTATATCCGGCCCTGAAGGATTCCTTTGCCCGACTGGCGGGGCTATAATGTGATAATGTGCAAATAAAATCAGCCGCGGAGCAACGCTTCACGGCTGATTTTGATGTGGAGCTCTACCATATTCTGTAGCGTCCGCTCAAAGCGAGCAAGGTGAAGAAATATAGACAGTTGTCATAATAGCGCCTCTTATCACGCCTCAGGGGCATATCCCAAAACCGCCTTACCGCCTGAGCGGAGTATTCTCCGTCCACCGCCAGAGACGCACATGCCCAGCTGGCCTTCATGCCCACAGGGTGCATAATCGGCTCCTTGTCAAATATCCTGCCGTCCGGAAACAGCACATATTCCGACGCCCTTTTGTCTGTGAATACGAAGCTTAGCAGGGTATTTAAAATCTCAGGCTGCCAGGGGTCCTTGCCGAACCAGTCCCAGTCCAGGGCCAGGTTTATGGCCACCCTGTACGCGTCACTGAAGTAGCAGCTGCCCAAAACGCCCCAGATGCCCTTGCTCTCGTCAATGGGGAGGGGAGAACCGTTAAAGTTGCTCAAATTGGGAGCCAGGCCCGTATCGGGGTTGACAGCCTTGTGCAGATATGCCCGGCTGGCTTCAGCTGCCTTCGCCCAAAACGCCCTGTCCTCCTCGTCCGCCCAGAGGGAGAAAAGCTCATAGAAATGGGGGATATGATAGGAGGGGTCGGTAAAGGGAGCTTCCGGCACGAATTTAATCAGATATGTCTCAGGGTCCCACATGGGATCCCCGCCCTGGCCGGAGGTATCCCGGTCTGAGCCCTTATGGACGCAGGCCCTGAGTATTTTACGGGCCTGATTGGAGTAGTCAAAGGGAGGCTCACCGTCGCCCCACCTGTGGGAGGCAAAAAACAGGGCCATGGCAAAGTATTCCTCGCCATCGGGGGCGGGACCCTGGGCGTTCCTTGTCCCGTCCAGAGCGCAGGACCAGGCAAAATAGTCCTTATATTTGCCGCTGTCATGGTGCATATATGTAAGACTCCAGCGCCACAGGCGGTCGAAAATATCCTTGTTGTCCATCTGGACGGCCATCATCATGCCGTAGGACATGCCCTCCGTGCGGGCGTCGTCATTGCCCGTGTCCACCATATAGCCCATATCCCTGCCGTCTTCCTGGTAGATCCGGTCGGGTCCGAAAAACATCTCATGGAAAACCTCATTAACTCTCCGGTCTATCTGCTCGGGAGAATAGCCGTTTTCCAGCAGGACATTTCTGTACTTATCCTTTTTGCCGGGTGATTGCGTATTCATATAAACCTCCATTCTGCTTCACGGCTTATTGTTAATGCCAAGTATAACAAATAATGGAATGCCTTACAAGGCGTTAAAAACGTGCCAGCTTGTTTATTTAATGCCTGCTTAATAATAAAAACGCAACAACTGCAATACTTTGATGGCGTTTTTGAGTTGTTCATGTACAAGGTTTTTGTTGTATTCAGCAAAAAACCTTGTACAATAGATTTGCGGCGTGTGTCCGCAAATGCATTTCGCAAGCATTTTTTCAGTGGACAATATTTATGCCTTTTCGGATAACATATGCTATATAAATAATGCCTTGTGAACAATTCAGATTTATTTCGTGGACATTATATAGAGCATTAAAGGAGCAGGTGCAATGAGGCAGCTTCATACCTTCGGGCCCGTATATGACCCATCCGCCAGGATATTGATACTGGGTTCCTTCCCATCGGAGCGGTCCCGGAAAGAGGGGTTTTATTATGGACACCCTTCAAACAGGTTCTGGGCTGTGTTGGCCTCGATACTGGGTCGTCAAAAGCCCGAGACGGTGGTGGAGAAGAGGATGCTGCTGGAGGAGGGGATAGCCCTTTGGGATGTGGTTAAAAGCTGCGAAATCACAGGCTCCAGCGACAGCAGCATAAAAAACGTAATCGTCAATGATATAGGAAGCCTTCTGGGACGTAGCAATATAAAAACCATATTCGCAAACGGAGGCACCGCCTTCAGGCTCTACAGGAAGTATATCCAGCCCATAACCGGGATGGATATTATCAGGCTGCCCTCCACCAGCCCGGCAAACGCCGGGTATTCACTTCAAAGACTTATCCAGGCATGGAGCTTAATAAAAACGGAGCTTGAAAAAAATGCATAAATACAATCTGAAGCGCTCAAACCGGAAAACAGTTTCCATTGAAATAACAAGGAATCTGGAGGTTTTAGTCCGGGCGCCTGTGAGAATGCCCCAGGGAGATATAGACCGCTTTGTGGAGTCCCACGAAAAGTGGATAGAAAAGAGCATGGAAAAAATGAAAAGGCGCCTTGAAAACCACAGGGAGCCGACCGAAGAGGAAGAAGCAATGCTTAGAAAAAGGGCCGCGGAATACCTGCCCGCGGCTGTGGAGCATTATTCTTCTTTGATGGGATTGAAGGCGGCCTATGTGAAGATAACCTCGGCCAAAACCCGCCTGGGAAGCTGCGGGCCAAAAAACGGCATCTGCTTTTCATGGCGGCTTATGCAGTATCCAAAGGAAGCCATCGACTATGTGGTGGTCCATGAGCTTGCCCATACAGTGCATAAAAACCACGGCAAGCTTTTTTATAAATGTATAGAGGAAATCATGCCTGATTATAAAGAGCGCAGGGCCCTCTTAAAAGGATGAGTTTAAAAGGGCTTAAGAGATACAACCGGAGATATGGCATATAGGGCAGCGCATCCCTGCTTTTTCCTCTCCGTCCGGTGTATCACGCTGTTTTTTTCAATAGGAAGTTTGCTTAAGAGCAGACAGTATACAACAGGCAAAGTGTGAGATATTTTCTCAGCCTTTCATGCTCCTTCGTCTCTCCCTGAGCTGTTATCTTCACAAAAAGGTGAGTTGCCGCCGCAGCGGTTGAGGGAGATAGGTGGCAGATGCTGATTTATTATCAGAGGGGGGCTGGTGTAAGATTATAGGTTTACGATGATACAGTGCCTGCAAAGCACGGAAGCCGGCGTTAATACGAGGGCGCTCTGTTATCCATTGCAGTTTCTGCAATCGGATACACAGGCATTCACATGCCCGTGGCGGGGCGTCTGGGAAGCCGCCCCCTACGTTGCCGCCCCCTGTAAAGGCGTTTTATATCAGCAGGCATCAAATAAGAAGAATGAAGTTGCCTGTCGTTGTTCAACAGTACGTACTTCATCGCAAAAAAATAAACCGATGACTTTGCCGTCGGTTTGTTTTTTAGCATGTCTGCAAGACAGAATCTATTATTTTAATTAGCTCAAATACGCTGCGAAATTGCAGTTCCTCCGCTCGCTCAAGCCAGGCGATACTGCCCTGCCAACTGGTGTTCTGCCTAAAATAGACGCTGATTTTAAAGGATGCTATGGGCTGGATTTTGCCCAGCTCCTCCTGGGTAGGAGTGTCGCCCGGGGTATAGCGAAACTGGCTTTCTTTATTGAATGTGCGGTTTTCCATGCTCTCCTGAGGATAGTTGAGTGAATCCTGCATTTCGTCCATAAGCATCAGAAACTGGATGAGGCTCTCAAAGTACATTATATTATCAAAATATGGATTAATCAGCACACCTGTCGGGTTATTGTCCACATATGTGAATATTTTTATTATGCTTGTCTTCATTTCCTGAGGGACGTAATATTTGGGGTTTAGTGGCATTGAATGATACTCCTCCTTTGGCGCATTTTATATTTTTTTAGATGCTAAGGAGTTCAGGGTATCCCAGCTTATGTTTTCTATCATATACAGGCTGCAGGGCTTGTATCACCCATACTTTGCGCCGCGGATTTTCCGCGGCCAGGTTTAAAAAAACAAGATTAAAGACAAATATAACACATAGAGGCAAATCCATCCCTGTTCTTCTTATTCGGGCCGGGATTTCATGGCTCTCATTCGCTGAGAGTGGTCCAGAATGCTCTTTCTGAGCCTCAGGCTTTCAGGTGTTACCTCCAGAAGCTCATCATCGGCCAGGAATTCAAGGCACTGCTCCAGGCTCATTATTCTGGGAGGTGTGAGACGAAGGGCCTCATCGCTGCCGCTGGCACGAATATTGGTCAGATGCTTGCGTTTGCAGACATTGACTATTATATCCTGGGATTTGGAGGAAACGCCCACTATCATGCCCCCGTAAACGGCTGTGCCCGGTGATATGAAGAGGGTGCCCCTTTCCTGGGCGCTGAAAAGCCCGTAGGTAACGGCCTGACCGGCCTCATAGGCAATAAGGGAGCCGGTGTTGCGGCGGTGCAGCTCGCCCTTGAACGGGGCATACGTCTCAAAAACGGAGGTCATTATACCCTCGCCCCTGGTGTCGGAGAGAAACTCGGACCTGTATCCGAAAAGCCCCCTGGAGGGTATCAGGAATACCAGCTTTGTACGATTGCCCATGGGTATAAGCTCCACAAGCTCGCCCTTTCTGCCGCCGACTTTTTCTATGACAGTGCCCGTGCTGTCCTCAGGCGTATCGATAACAAGCCTTTCAATGGGCTCGTGCACACGTCCGTCAATTTCCTTAAAAAGCACACGGGGTGGAGAGACCTGAAACTCATAGCCCGCCCGCCTCATGGTTTCAATCAAAATTGAAAAATGCATCTCGCCCCGGCCGGCAACAATAAAGCTGTCCGTATCCGCTGTCTCGGAAACCTTTAGCGATATATCTTTCAGAGCCTCTTTCATTAGCCTGGCCCTGAGATGCCTGGTTGTGATGAATTTGCCCTCTTTGCCCGCAAAAGGACTGTCGTTAACGCAGAAAGTCATTTCCATCGTGGGCTCCGAAATCTGCGCAAAGGGCAGTGGCTTTATTTCCTGAGCTTCGCAGATTGTATCGCCGATGGTTATATCGCTTATCCCCGAGATGGCCACAATATCTCCGGCGGTCACCTTCTCGACGGGGGTTTTTGTCAGCCCGTCAAACACGTACAGGTTGGTGGCCTTGGCTTTTCTTATATTGCCGCTGTCCAGATAGTTGCAGACGGTTATTTCCTGGTTTTGGGATATGACCCCGTGCTCGATTCTGCCGATGGCAATTCTGCCCACATAGTCATTGTAGTCAACAGAGGATACCAGTATCTGAAGTGGCTTTCCCCCGTCGCCCTCCGGCTCGGGAATATAGTCCAGAATAGTCTCAAACAGCGGCCTTAAATCGGCACCCTCGGCTTCCGGTGAGTAGGAGGCCGTGCCTTTTCTGGCAGAGCAGAACAGCATGGGCGAATCAAGCTGCTCATCTGTGGCGTCCAGGTCTATGAGGAGCTCAAGGACCTGGTCGATTACCTCATGTATTCTGACGTCCGGGCGGTCAATCTTGTTTACCACGACAATAACCCTGTGGCCCAGCCCCAGGGCCCGCTGCAGGACAAACCTGGTCTGGGGCATGGGACCCTCGGCTGCGTCCACAAGCAATAGGACGCCGTTGACCATTTTTAAAACCCGCTCCACCTCGCCGCCGAAATCGGCATGACCCGGTGTGTCCACAATATTAATCTTTGTATCGTTATAATGAACTGACGTATTTTTTGCCAGTATTGTTATTCCACGCTCACGCTCCAGGTCGCCCGAGTCCATGACCCGCTCCACAACAGCCTGGTTTTCCCGAAAAACTCCGCTCTGCTTGAGCATTTGGTCCACCAGTGTTGTTTTTCCGTGGTCAACATGAGCGATTATTGCGATATTTCTTATATTCTTCATAGCTGCGACATCTCCTTGAAAACGCACTATTATACGCTTTCAACATGAGACTTGTCAAATTCCCTTTACCTTTCCCAATCTTTGCACACATCTACCCACTCGGTATAGCCGGAGTGTTTTTCCAGCTCCTCAATGGTCAGCTCTATTGCGCTGTTTGAGCTTCCGCAGGCGGGAAATACCGTATCAAAGCGCTTGAGAGATACATCCAGGTAAATTTTGACGCCCTGATTTACGGCAAAGGGGCATATTCCGCCCACTTCGTGGCCTATCAGTTCCTCTGCCTCCATGATATCCGGCATAACCGCCTTGCAGCCGAAGGTATCCTTATATTTCCTGTTGTCTATCCTGGCGTCGCCTGCCGTGACTATCAGCAGGCACTGTCCGTTTTTCAGCTTAAAGGATAGGGTTTTGGCAATCCTTTTTTCCTCACAGCCCAGCGCCCGGGCAGCCAGCTCAACAGTGGCGCTGGAACAGTCAAATTCCAGGACCCTGTCCTCCATGGAAAACTTCCTGAAATACCCCTTTACTTTTTCAATGGACATTGTTATCTCCTGTATTTTATGAAAACTAAAAATTCAGCCGTGAAGGGCTTTGTGCTGTATGTCACACAGCCGGATCTTCTCCTGCCTGTCCTGGGCGGCCAGCTCATAGACAAGATAGTCCGGGGATATTCGCTCAATGAGCTCTCCCACGCCCTTGGCCGTGAAGGGCTGGTGGGTGTCGATTTTCAGTATATGTTCATAAGACTGGGAAAAACTCTTATAATAGTCCGGATCAAGGGGAGGGGGGTTCTTTATGGCCTCCTCCACATAGGCTCCTGTAATGGACATGTGCAGGTGGACCCCCTTTATATACGAGCACAAATCCCCGTGCCGGTCCAGGCAGCGGTGTATATAGTCACAGGCCTCATCCTGGCTTCTCAGCGCCAGGTTGGTGTTCATAAGGTGGCCCGTGTCCAGCATAATTCCCTTGTTCTCGTAGCGGAGCTTGTCCAGCATATATTCAGTGAGGTAAGGGTCGGTCATGGAAAAGCCCTTCCACCAGAGATTTTCCAGGAGTAGCTGGAAGCTGTATTTTTCGCCCTCCGTCAGAATGTTTAAAAGCTCAATGGACGCGTCTATCACTTCCCGGTCGGTATGCTCCCACCGGTATGTATAGCCCTCCTCCAGGGACACATCCGAAACATGGAAAACGGCGTATTCAACGCCAATTTTCTCCGCAAACTCCATGTCCTCCTTGAACTGGGCTATAAATTCATCACGATTTTTGGCTGAGTAAACGGAGCTTATGATTTCCCCAGAGCCAAATTTACGCATGAGGGCGGCTTTGTTGCCTGTCCAAAAATCCACCCAGTCGGAGTAAAATATCAGGTGGCATCCCACAGCCATAGAGGGCTTAATTATATTTCTGTCATCATAGCCGCAGCGTATATACTCGACCCCGTCTGCGTGACAGGCCATGTAAAAAGTCTCAAATTCCTCAGAGGATGAAAAATCCTCCAGTGAGCGCTTCTCGTTTACCACGTTTATAAGGGTGCGCATATTCTTATCCATATTTTACATTCATTTCCCCATAACATAATTTGTGATATATTGTAACGCAGCGGCAGGATTAACGCAAGGCATGACATATTTCTCTTTTGATGCCGGTGTGGACTTAGTGTAAAATTATAATTGGCAAAAATAAAGGAGGAATAGCAAAACCTATTCCCCCTGCATGCGAAACCTGTTAAGATGAGTTTGTAAACCAACATAAAAACAAGGAGATGCATGCAAGATGA